>JAFVTV010000045.1 GCA_017502975.1 Clostridia bacterium
CAACATCTTAAGATGTACTGAATGATTATCAATTGCACAAAACGCCCTGCCGCCGGATATCCGGCTACAAATCGCCTCCCTTGTGTAAAGGGAGGTGGCTTGCGTAGCAAGACGGAGGGATTGTAAAAGTTGAATTTGCGCACTCCAATCAATCCCTCAGTCGCTAACGCGACAGCCCCCTTTACACAAGGGGGCCTTACAGCTAAAGCTTTTCATTCCACCAGCTCAGTTCGTGGTTTATTTTCGCTAAAGCTACAACCAAAACCCCCTCTGCCGCAGTCGCGGCAGAGGGGGTTTTACTGAAATATTTTTATTTTTTGGGGGCAGAAAATTTGGCAATGGCATAGGTAGCACCGATAATGATACCGATGATCACAAACACGCCAAGCAAGCCGATACCCATATACTTAAGATTGTTTACAAAATTGATCGCATTAAATACCATGACGTTTCCCCTTTCTTATAAGAAGAAGCCAAGCACGAGCGCGCCCGCAATAACCGAGGCGATCTGACCCGAAACGTTGACACCGATAGAATGCATCAGAAGGAAGTTTTGGTTATCCTCCTCAAGCGCCATTTTGTGAACGATACGCCCCGACATCGGGAAAGCGGAAATACCCGCGGCACCGATCATCGGGTTGATAAGAGGCTTCTTCAAAAGCTTCATGATCACGTTGTAAAGCTTTGCAAAGAGAACGCCGCCTGCGGTATCAAAGATAAACGCCACAAGGCCAAGACCCATAATAAGAAGCGTTTCAAAGGCAAGGAACTGGGTAAAGTGCATGTTGAAGGCAATGGTAATGCCAAGGAAGATGGTAACGAGGTTAGCAAGCACCTTTTGTGCCGTTTCGGAAATAGAATCGAGCACGCCGCACTCGCGAATGAGGTTACCAAACATGAGGAAGCCAATCAGAGAGCCTGCAGAGGGTGCAAAAATGCACGCAACGATAGAAATGACAATGGGGAACAGGATCTTGGTGAGCTTGGAAACCGACTTTTGCTCATAGGGCATGCGGATCCTTCTCTCCTCCTTAGTGGTAAGCAGCTTAATGACAGGCGGCTGTATAATGGGCACAAGCGCCATGTACGAATATGCCGCAACGGTAATGGCACCAATGTAGTTAGAGCCAAGCGCGTTTGCCACAACGATAGAGGTGGGGCCGTCTGCCGCACCGATGATCGAGATCGACGCAGCATCCTTGATATCGGGGAAGAACATAGATGCCGCGCAAAGCGTAAAGAAGATACCGAACTGTGCCGCCGCACCAAAGAGCATGAGCTTGGGATTATTGAGAAGCGGACCGAAGTCGATCATCGCACCAATGCCGATAAAGAGCAGCAAGGGGAAGAGCTCGTTTGCAATGCCCGCATGATACAGTTCGTTGAGAGGCTCAGCAATGCCGCCAAAATGCTTGACGCCGTCGACATAGGTCACAACACCGGGGAAGTTCATCAAAATGGCGCCAAAGCCAATGGGAAGGAGAAGCGTGGGCTCCATTTCCTTTTTGATCGCAAGATAGATCAGCACGCCGCCGATCACCCACATGATAACCATCTTAAAGTTAAGCTCGGTTATCGATGAAAACAAGTTTAACAGTTCCTGCATGGGTAAACTCCTTTACTTTTTAATCACACGCTTACTATAATAATATGTACAAATGAAATTGTCAATAGTATTTGCAAAATTTGTCATTTGTTTATTTTTTGTCATACTTTGCGTTATTTTTTTCGCAAAATGTAAAGAAAGATTTACACATCACAGTGCCGTTACAAATTCATTTTTTGTAATATTACCCACTAAAATCGGCAATACTGCTTATACGGCGAGAGAGCACATTCCCCGCCGTCAAAATGACAAAGAGAGGGTTAAAAATGAAATACGTATGTGATGTTTGCGCATGGGAATATGACGAGGCGCTGGGCGATGAGAGCCAAGGGATCAAGCCCGGCACCAAATTTGAGGCATTGCCCGAGGATTTTGAGTGTCCGCTTTGCGGCGTGGGAAAGGATATGTTCTCAAAAAGCGAGTAAAAAAGTACTACAAGGGGCTTGCATGCAAGCCCCTTGTTTGTTCGCGTTTCAGTCTGCGCCTTTAAAGCTTTGGATGTGCAGCCTCGATCTTTAGCCTTTCAAAGCGGCGATCCACCTCACCCTGCAGCGCCTGCCTTACGCTTTCATACCGTTCCTCACACAAATGGCGGGTGCGCCCCATCATTTTCAGCCACGCCTCAACAGGTATGCGCTTGCCCTTTTGCTCGGGGTCGTAAGTGAGTGTCGTAATTCCCTGTTCCACCTCATATAGTGGAAAATAACAGCTGTCCACCGCCGCGGCAATCACGCGGCGCTCGGTGTTCGGGCGATCCCCCCAGTTTAAGGGGCATGCGGACAGGCATTTTATATATGCCGTTCCATGGCTTTTTGCATAATGCTGCGCCTTTGCCGCCTTGCGGATGAAATCGTTGGGATCGGATTCCGCAGCGGTCGCGACGTAAGGCATGCCTGTTGCCGCCATGATACGCGGCATATCCTTGTGGAAAAAGCCTTTGCCAACACTCACCTCACCCAAATGCGAGGTGGCGCTTTTCGCACCAAGTGGGGTGGAATAGGAGAGCTGATAGCCCGTGTTCATATATCCGCCGTTATCATATTCAAACAGGATCACAGGGTCACCGCGTAGCGCCGTGCCGATCGCCGACCCCATGCCAATATCAAGCCCGCCGTCACCGCTGACCATCACAAAGGTGATCTCGCCCGCGGGCAGCTCGCCGCGCGCCTGTCGCTGATGATACATTTTAGAAAGACCCGCAAGCGTGGCGGCACCGTTTTGAAATAAATTGTGCACGTAGGGCACTTTAAATGCTGTTTTGGGGTATCCCGTTGTCACCACCATGCCGCATCCTGTTTGAAATAACAGCACCACGTTCCCCTCTATACCGCGCAAAAGCAGGTTGACGTTCACAGGGATCCCACACCCCGGGCACGCACCGTGGCCGGGTGCCAAGCGCTTGGGTCTTGCAAGCGTTTCACGTACCGTTGCACCCTTCACTAAGACCTTGCCGTTTTCCTCGGTGCAAGTGATAAGACCGCTTGCCTTTTTCTCGGTAATGGGCGCAAAATATGGCTTAGGGGTAAAATGAGTATCCCCCTCGTTCTTGCCAATATAGTCAAAATCGGGCGTATTCTCGTCGTAGCCTAAGGAAAATAGGTCGAGTGCGTCCTTCTCGTAAAAATCCCTTCCGCCAAGGCCGTATATTCTACTGATAACGCGCACCGTTGCCCCACTTTTTTGCAGTGCTGCACGTATTTCAAGCGACATGTTGCCGCCCCTCGCGCCGTAGCTGTCCTGCCTGTCCGCCACCAAAACGGTTTTGGCATTGCGGCACACCTGTGCCACCTCGTCAGCAGGGAACGGGCGCAACACCCCTAAGGTAAACACCCCCACGCGCTTGCCCTCCCCGCGCAGGCGATCCACGGCAGCTCTTGCGGTAAGATACGCCGAGCCCAGCACAAACAGCAATACCTCGGCATCCTCACAGCAGTAGGCTTTCAGCGTACGCAAGCGCCGCCCCGACAGCTGCTCGTATGCGGCAAACACAGCGGGGATCGCCGTACGTGACTCCTCCATTGCCAAATGCAGCTGATATTTGTTATTGATAATATCCGGCTCGTTCATATAGGAGCCGACCGTCACGGGGTGCGCGGGATCAAGAACACCAAATTGCTCCTTGCACGGGCCCAAAAAATCCCGCACTGTCTGATCATCCTTAAACACGTAGCAATTCCGTTTTTGGTGGCTGGTAAAAAATCCGTCAAACGCCACAATAACGGGCAATCTTACCTGCTCAGCAATGCGCAACGCACAAATATTGCAGTCATACACCTCCTGCGGTGATTCCGCAAACAAAATGATCCACCCCGTATTAAGGGTATACATCACGTCGCTGTGATCTCCCTTGATCGAAAGCGGGCCCGACACGGTGCGGCAGGCGATATTGAGCACCATGGGCATCCTTGTGCCCGACTGCACGGGCAACTGCTCGAGTGCATACAGCAGGCCGTTGGCAGAGGTTGCATTGAAGACTCTCCCACCGCCCGCCGCCGCGCCATAGCAAATACCCGCCGCGCTATGCTCACCCTCAGCAGGCATTAGCGCAATGGTGTGCGCGCCGTCAGCGCCCATTTGATCCAAATATTCCGCAATCTGCGTGGAGGGCGTAATGGGATAGTACCCCATTACATGATAATTGATCTGCTTGGCAGCATATGCGGCAAGCTCGTTTCCGCTTTCAAACAACGGCTTTTGCTCGGCGTTTTTCATATCACATCAACCCTCCGTCAACACGCTTTTCATCAAGATACGCTTCGCCCGTCACAGATGCATCGGCACCCGCAGGCTCAAAGTCAATATTTTCAACAATAAGATCCTTGTTTCTGACAAACCATTTTTTATCGCGGTGCTCCGCCTCCTTGCCTGCGACCAACGCCTCCGTCGGGCAAACGTCAACACAGCGCAAGCACCCCTTGCAATGATGATAATCAAGCCCGCGGTTCATCATCGCAGATCTGCCGCGGTACTCACCCCTTGTAAACTGAAACACCATATCGGGGCAGGTGCTGTCACAAAGACCGCAATGGATGCATTTTTCGGGCAAGAATAAGGGTATAAATCCTTCCCTTGAGGGGGAAAGATCATTGGATACCGTACTGCCATAATGCGGATTGGCACCACCGATAGGTGCAGTTGCATATCCCCATTTACTGCGCACCTCACGGTAGGGCACATAGGCGTATTTTTCGTCGGGCGAAAATTCCTTGCTCTCTACCGCCTCATACCCAAGGGTGAGCCCCTTTAAATTATTTTCCAGCATAGCGGGATACTTTTTGCCAAGCGTATCGGTGATAAGACTCTTTACCGCTTCAAGCGGAATAAAGCCCGCAGCCCTCACAATAGCGCCGAGCATGACCATATTGGCACGGCTCTTGCTTTCAAGTGCAAGCTGCAGTGCGTTTACGCAGTATATTTGCCCTGCGTGCAGACGCAGCTCGTGGCGCATTTGATCGGGTGTAGCACTTGTATTGATCACCAAGGCACAGTTCTCTCCAACCCCTGCAGTCACGGGAAGCACACCCGCCAGCGCCCCATGAAACAGTGCCAAAAGATGCGGACGCTCCACGGGGCTGTTATGAAGGATCTCACTCCCACGCGTACTGTAACGCACAAAGGATTTTACGGGCGAGCCGCGCTTTTCCGAGCCGTAGCTTGAAAACGCCGCCGCATTGAGCCCAAGATACGTAGCACCCAGCTCTCCTAATAGCTTGCCGCACAGATTGGCGCCAAGACCGCCAATGCTCTCAAGCCGCATCTCATAGCAGCCGTTCTCATTCACACACGGTAGCGTAACGGCAGCACCGTTGTGCATTTTTTCATCCGAGTAACGATCGTTCATTCAAAAATCCCCCCTCGCCTTTTTGTTATCATGTGCAAAAAACGGGATATTATGTAGCCGCATTCAAAGGGGGCTGATCCATTAGATGCAGAAGGCGTGATCTCGGTGCTGTAGGCGTATACCATACGGTAGGCACCGAGAGCGCGACTAAAAAACACACATAAAAATTGAAATTCGTTAGAACTTCTACCTAAAAAACCGCTTTCTCCACCATTTAGCGATGGAAAAAGCGGTTTGCTTTTTTATTTTTGTGTGTTTTTGGTCGGCGCTAATGAACCAGCTCCATTTTTATTTTTCACACAGCTCGTCAGCAAGTGCCAGCAGTGCTGCCTCGCTTTCCGCATTTAAAGCAGAAAGAATTTTTACACTTGTGTTGGTAAAGGTAAGGTTTTTGCACTTTTCAAGCATTGCGCGCATCACCTTAGCGGCGGTCGGTGCCCAGCTGCCGTTTTCAATCAGCGCCACCGTGCGGTTTTGGAAATTACGCTCGGTCAGATGACTGATAAACTCACGCATAAAGGGGAATATCTCGGCATTGTATGTCGTGGTAGCAAGCACAAGCTTTCCGTAACGGAAGGCATCCTCCACCGCCTCTGCCATATCGGTGCGCGCAAGATCATGCACCGTACAGGGCACACCCTTTTGCTCAAGGATCTCAGCAAGCAAAAGAGCCGCTTTTTTGGTGTTGCCGTACACAGAGGTGTATGCAATTACCACGCCCTCGCTTTCCACCCCGTAACCTGACCAAGTTTGATAAAGCCCCAGATAATATCCAAGATCCTCACTTAAAACAGGACCGTGCAGGGGGCAGATCTTGGCGATATCCAGCGTTGCCGCCTTTCTCAGCAGTGCCGCCGTCTGCGCGCCGTATTTGCCTACAATGCCAAAGTAGTAACGCCGCGCCTCGCACGCCCAATCCTCCTCCACGTCAAGTGCGCCGAATTTTCCAAATCCGTCTGCCGAGAAAAGCACCTTGTCCGCGGCATCGTAAGTAACAATAACCTCGGGCCAATGCACCATAGGGGCGGTAAAAAAGGTCAGCGTGTGCGCACCAAGCGAAAGCACACTTCCCTCTCCCACCGTTTCACTCGCGGCAGGCACAACGCCGTAAAAATTTTTCATCATGACAAATGCCTGCTTGGATGCCACCACCGCCGCACCCGGGTAACGTGCCAAAAACGCCCCTATGCTTGCCGAATGGTCGGGCTCCATGTGCTGTATCACAAGATAATCGGGGCTTCGCTCGCCCAACTCAAGTGCAATATTTTCAAGCCACGTATCAGAAAAACGCGCGTCAACGGTATCCATAACGGCAATTTTTTCATCAACGACAACATAAGAATTGTATGCCATGCCGTTTGGCACAATATACTGACCCTCAAAAAGATCAATGTCGTGGTCATTGACACCAACGTAGCGAATATCCTTGGTTATATACATTTCACATCTCCTTGCCTTATATTTCACCCTCATTGACATGCACAAAAACAAGATCCTCACGCGCGTCGGGGCGGTAGGTTTCAACAGTTACGTTTTCAAGCACAAGATTGTCGATATATCTGAAGAAAATACCCTTGGCAGGCAAAATTTTACCGTATACGTAGACCTCGGGATAAGCGGGGGCCACATCGGGCACTTCTCTGTTATATTCCTGCACACCGCCGTCAAGTTTGAGGTGTACGTTGCGAAGCGTGATGTTTTCAAGGTGCCTTTCCTTTAAGCCGCAGCAGTTTGAGGTCATCTGCCAGTCGGTAAATCTGCCCGTCAGGCGCAGATCCTCACCCTCGGGCGCGGGAGCCGCCTTAAAGAGCCACGGATACTGGTAAAAATCGTTCGCTTTAAACAGTGTATAGTTGCAGGCAATCACGGGATAGGGCTCGTAAGGACCGTCTGCCGTGATATTTTCAAGTGTAACGTTGCGAATGGCACCGATCTCTCTGCCCGCAGGGCCGCGCATACGCGCGCCAATGTGAATAAACAAGGGCGCGTTTACATTGGTCATCCTGATATTTTTCATCACAAGCCCGTCAATAATCGCGCCGTCAACGCTCTCAATGGCAATACCCGAAATGCGCACGTCGCGGATGTCAATATCCTCGATCACGGTATCGTAAAATCCGCCGTTTGTTTCAGTGCCGAGTTTTACCGCATTGCAGCGGCTCTTGACGCGGCAATTCCACACCCTGATATTTTTGCAGTAATCAAGGCGGTTGAGATTATAAGAGGACTTGAATACAATGCCGTCATCACCCGTTTCAATGTCACAGTCGTAAATTTTAACATTCTTGCTGTTATCAGGCGAAATGCCGTCAATATAAACGTACATTTTAATGCCGTGGATATCGACATTCTCGCACCCCGCAAAATAAATGGCAAGGTCGGTTACGTTGTTGATATCAAGATCAGAAATGAGAACATTGTTGCATTCCTTCAAGGAGATGCACTTCGGTCCGCGGTTGCGGATCGCCTTGCCGCGCACACCGTCTTCATCCCAAACCGAGCGCATGTCGATATACGCCTTGCCCGTCATAGAGATATTGTCGCAGCCAAGTCCAACGAACATAGACAAATGAAAATAACTGTGCGAGGCATCCTGATACAGCGGGAAATCGATCTCCTCCTGCTGGGCATACGCGTAAAAATCAAGCGCACCGAGAATGACCGTGCCATTTTCAAATTCAATATGTACGTTATCCTTCAAAAAAACGGTTGCCAGCACATAGCTGCCCTTCGGGAAATACACCTTGCCGCCGCCTGCCGCGCTGCAAGCATCCACCGCCGCCTGTACCGCCGCGGTATCAAGCGTTATGGCATCGGCTTTGGCGCCAAAATCAAGCACGTTATATATTTTTTTGCTCATACCTTCACCTTCACAACGATTTTTTTAACGGGAGCGGCTACGTCTTGGTACATCAAGCCCGGTTTGTGCACATCGTGCGGAAAGAAAATGCAAAACTCCCCATCCTCTACAACACAGTAGCCTGCCTTGTCGTTGTCATGGTAAAACTCCACATCCTTTTCAGGATTGTAATCGGATTTGGAAGCCGCCTTTGCAATATCCATATCCCCCATCATTTCAACACCCGAAATGATGTACTGAATATCAATGTAATTTTTGTGCGCCTCAAACTTGCCCTGCTCGGGTGCTTTGGGCGTGTATTCCTGCACAGAGGCGTACAGCTCCTTGCCCTCGATCTCATATTTGCCAACGGCAAGGTCCTTTGCGCACGCTTCCTTGATAAACGCAAATGCCGCCTCAAATTTTTCGTGCAGGCTATAATACTGCGCGCAGTTTTTCAAAGTGTCAAATACCATAATACAAATCCCCTTTTCGGTTTTAAAATTTAACACCTTCATTTTACCACACGCCACGCTGTTTGTCAATCGTTTTCGGGCATTGAAGCGGCATTATACAAATGGAAGATATAGCATATCCTCACTGTCCTGCAGCGAAAATGGGAGCAGTTCGGATGCCTCACACTGCGCATCATTTGGGCAAACGGCTCTGATGCGGCGGTTGCGGTAGGTGGTAAAATAATAGGTGAATGTGCCCGTGCTCGCACAAGAGGTATATACCGTGAGAACGCTTTTGTCCTCCTGTGTTTTCACGCATCCACAGGGCACGGATACGGTATCCATCATGTGAAAAAAGCGGCTCACCGCATCCTGCTCCACGCTTGCGGGCGCGGTGTGATTCTTTGCAAAAACCGCACGCACAAAGCGCGAAGGCGATGAATGATCCCCGGGCAGCCCCATTGCCCCCATGCCCCTTGAGTAGGGCGCCAGGTCAAGCGAGGGGCACAAATTGTTTTGCGCAGCACGGGAATCAAGATGCATAAAATTGGCAATGTTTATTTGGTGATATGGGAAAGGGGGATTGTTGGTCAGCACACCAAAGCGGTTTTCATAAATTTTAAGCCCCTCCGCTACCGATTCTACCGTAACAGAACCGCTTTTATCGGCTATAAGCCAGTGAAGGGGCGTCGCGGGCATCTCGGGGGAAAAGCAATCGCTTGTGATATTGGTGCTTTGCAGCAATTTGATTACCGCCTCAAGCGTTTCGCATTGACTTAGCACCCATGGAATCAACTCAAAGGACGCCACATTGTGCACCCCTTCCTCGGGGGCGCGGTATACGGCATTCGAGGGGAAATTGAGGCCCGCGGCAGCAAGCCCCGCCTCGTTGATCGCATCATAATAAAGCGGTACATTATGCCGTATGCATGCAATACCCATTATGGCAAGATGCCTTGCCACAGCCCCCTCGTGCAAGAACGCAAGCCGAAAATTTCTTGGTGTTACCACCGCCATCTCTCCATAGGAGCATTCTATATCAAGCGTGCGACCAAACAAATGGCAGCACCCGTTATCACTGATTGCCGTGCACATATACCCTCCCACCGCAACGCGCGCTGACTCCCACCCGCGCTTGCGTCATTTATTCTTTGTTTGTATAGTATCTCCAACGTCCCAAGGCTCATACAAGCTTTGGAAAAAAGGGAGAGTGCAGTAAAAAACAAGGGCACTCCCACGAGGGGGATGCCCTTGTTTTTTGCGAAAGAACAGCGAAAAGGTGTATAAATGCAGGTAAGAACAGTGAAAAGTAGTGTAATTAAATTAATCTGAGATGCTGTATCTTTCTAAACGCGGCAGCAGCCAATTGTTGAACCACGGGGTTACGGCTTCCCAGCCACCGTCTTTGTATATTGCGGCGGTAATCGCTTCTATGTAAGGATCGTGTTTTTTAGTTGCAACCTTTAAATGGTCGGGAGGATTATCCATAACAAAGTGCGTATCGTGATAAGCATACGATATAAGTTCTTCCTTTATCATGATATTATGCATGGTCGGGTTCTCTTCAAGTCTGGACTTTTTAACTGTCATAGCACCTTTTCGTTTGTTATTCCCATCTCCATATAAGTATTCGGCAATTAAAAATTTTATTATGGTATCTCCTAAAAATGCAAGCGCCTCATTTGAATACTCTTTTTGATTGTCTCCATCGTCGGGAAGCTTTTCAAGCTTTTGCGATTTCATCGCGTTGGATAACAAGGATATGTCTTTAAACGTATGTCCCAATTTTGTTTCTAACTCATGCATTTCTTTTTCAATTCGAGATTGATCCATAACTTTCCCCTTTTGTTTTGCTCGGTAGGTAAATTATATCATATTTTCGCAAATAAATCAAGGCGTATGTATTTTAAATGATGCATCGCCTTGCGGCGATATGATGCATTTGCTTCGCAAAAATGATGTTGCTCCACTTCGTTCCGCAATGATGCGATGTTTGCCCCAAAACGTGGCGAAGCCACGCATCATTAGGCGAAGCCAACATCATCTTGCCGTAAAGTTCGCATTGCGAACTTTGGCAAACATCATTCAAAAAACGCACTTTGTCTTGGTAGACAAAAGTGTGTTTTTTGTTGGCTAATAACCCAAAATTTGATACAAAATCAATTCTTAGTGTTTGTTTTCTTTGAATCTATAAACCAACAAACTATATTAACAACAAGCGAAACAATATTGATTGCTAAAAACGCAATAAACAACGGTCTGGGTTGTTGCAGTACGGATATTACAGACCAATAAATTGCTCCTATTACGGTTACAATGCAAATAATCCAGAAAA
>JAFVTV010000046.1 GCA_017502975.1 Clostridia bacterium
CCTGCGGCGAGGTGTCTGCCGCAGTTTGTTCAAAATCGGGGAAAATATATACAGGTGTGTGCATCGATACTTGCTCCACACTTGGCATTTGCGCGGAAAGAAATGCAATTTTCAATATGATCACCAACGGAGAACAGGAGATCGACAAGGTGCTTTGTATTATGCCGGATGGCTCCAACGGTGCACCGTGCGGCGCTTGCCGTGAGCTGATGGTACAGCTGATGGCAGGGAAGTATCACGATGTTGAGATCATGCTGGATTATGCTACGGGTCGTACCGTAAAGCTTGGCGAGATCACGCCCGAATGGTGGATCCAATAAATTTTGTTTTGTATGTAAAATTGCCTCTGAAACAATGCCCCGCGGGCAGATGCCTGTGGGGCATAAATTGTATTAGTGCCTTTAAACAGTTTAGTGCGAAGCGCGAAACAAACAACCACCCACTATTCGGGTGGACAACAAAGGTTATACCAAAAAATCTCCTAACGTGGTACAATAAGATGCTCAAGTCTATTGCAACACGAAAGGAGAAGAAATGGCAAATCAAACAAATAGTTTAATCTCACACGAAATGGATCTGTAAGTATCACGTAGTATTCGTACCGAAGTATCGTAGGAAGATCATATACAATCAGTATCGCGCAGATTTGCAAGAGATAATCCGGACTCTGTGTAAATACAAAGGCGTAGAGATACTTGAGGGACATATGATGCCAGACCACGTGCACCTACTCATAAGTATACCACCAAAACAAGCGTGCCAAGCTTTATGGGATATTTGAAGGGGAAAAGTGCGTTGATGATGTTTGATAAACATGCAAATTTGAAATATAAATTCGGGAATCGACATTTCTGGGCAGAAGGGTACTATGTATCGACGGCGGTCTAAACGAGGCAACCATAAGGAAGTACATAGAGGAACAAGAAAAACATGATATAGCACTTGACAAATTAAGTGTGAAAGAATACGAAGCCCCTTTTAAGGGTAGCAAGTAATACGAGCGCCCTTTCAAGGGCGGCAAAGGTGGCAAAGGCAATAGGCTTGAGTATACGAAAGCCAGCGGCTTGAGCCGCTGGCCGGTACTATTAGGCTTTTAGCCCTAGTGCAAACCACCCGTTTGACGGGTAGTTATGATTTTGTGTGACGACGTGCTTTTTTCTCTCTTGCGCCAAGCAGAGCGCCTGCAATTGCTGTGGGAAGAAGCAACGCATGCAGCCCAATCTGCAGGGCGCTTGTGTAGGTGTGGTCGCTGTTCGGTAAAATAAGAGATAGTGTAAGCATAAGTAAAAGCATTGCAGCCCCCATGGCTATTCCGCAAAAAAGCGGTGTGCGCCGTGCATGAAGGCGCGTGGCGATCGCGCCGCCAATGAGTGTGATGAGGTAAAGGAGTACAAGCCCTGCCGCGGTGTGATAAGCGTTAGGATCCTTTGTGGCAAGCAAGAGCGCGGTGGTGCACAGAAGCAGCACCAAGCCAATGGTCATAATGATGGGCAGTGTAAGCAATACGCTTTTGCAAACAGAGGTCAAGGAAACCTCCTGTGATGGGGTTGTATGCCTTTTTGTGGCTCTTTTTTTCTTTTGCATAGAAAAATCCCTCCCTAAAAGATGACTTGATTCATCTTATGAGGGAGGGAGAAGATTTAGTCCTGCTTTGCATCCTCAGCGCGCACATCAACGGTGCGTACTGCGGTCTTGAGCAGGCGGATGCGCGTGTGATCGCGACCGGTTTCGATGATCATCGTTTCTTCCTTGATGCTTACGATCTTTCCGATGATGCCGCCGATCGTGGTGATCTCATCACCAACCTGCAGGCTGTCACGCATTTGTGCCATTGCCTGTTCCTGCTTTTTCTGAGGGCGAACGCCAAAGAAATAGAACACAACGACCACAACGGCGATCATGCCTATTGTAACCCAAAGATCCATTACGGTTCCTCCAATAAAATATTTTTCATTATTATAGCACTTTTTTGATTTTATTACAAGGCTTTGGGGAAAAATTTTCAAAAAAATACCAAGGCGAAAAGAAAATCAGCGTTTGAGTGTTGAAAAATGGAAATGCTTATGATATAATTATTATAATTATCTTTAAAGTTTGAGGTGGACCCGTTATGGCATATATCGAATATCCCGAGTGTGGAAAAATTATTAATACCCACGGCTGTCGAGGTGGTGTGAAGATCGAGCCGTGGTGCGATAGCCCCGGTATTTTTGCTGCACTGCCTACTGTATATTTTAAAAAGGGAACCGAAATGACTGCCGTGCGCGTTTGCCGTGCCTCGGTGCTTGGCAACCGTTTTGTTTGTGCCGAGCTTGAGGGTGTTAACACAATGGAGGCGGCAGACGCATTACGCGGCCGTGTGCTGTATGCCAAGCGCAGCGATCTTAAGATCCCTAAGGGCACGTTGCTGGTGGCAGAGCTGATCGGGCTTCCCGTATGGCACGCCGAGAGCGGCAAGCAGCTCGGTACCCTGTCTGATGTGATCCATCCGGGTGCCACTGATATTTATGTGATAGCCACCGATAAGGGCGAGGCAATGGTGCCGGTTGTAAAAGAGTTTGTGCGCGAGGTGGATATAGAAAAGGGAATTGTGATCGCACCGATAGAAGGGATGTTTTCGTAATGCGTTTTGATATTATGACACTGTTTCCCGAATTTGTGGAACGTGTGCTTGGAGAAAGCATCATTGGCAGAGCACAAAAAAGCGGCTCTATTGAGGTAAACACCTATAATATTCGAGATTACAGTAAGGACAAGCATCGACGCGTGGATGACACACCGTATGGGGGCGGAAAGGGCATGCTAATGATGGCACCCCCCATTTATGATTGCTATGCCGATATTTTGGCAAAAAGCAAGGAGGATGCTCACCGTCGCGTTGTTTATATGTCGCCCCGCGGAAAGGTCTTTAATCAGGATAAGGCAAAGGAATTGGCGTCGCTTGATCAGCTTATTATCCTTTGCGGTCATTACGAGGGTGTTGATGCCCGCGTGATAGAGGAGATCGTGGATGAGGAAATATCGATCGGCGATTTTGTGCTGACAGGTGGAGAGCTTCCTGCCTGCATTGTAACCGATGCTGTGGCGCGCCTTGTTGACGGTGTGCTCTCAGCCCCTGAATGCTACGAAAATGAAAGCATCTCATCGGGCTTGGTGGAATATCCGCAGTACACGCGCCCCTTTGAGTTTCACGGAAAATCTGTGCCCGAGGTGCTTATTTCGGGTCATCATGCAAACATAGAAAAATGGCGTGCCGAGGCAGCGCTTGCCGAAACCGCACGCCTGCGCCCCGATCTGCTCGAGCAATAACAGCCATCATAGAATTTATCGAAAGGAGGAGAGTAAGGAATGAAAAAGGGAAAAAACGCGGCAGGACGCTTTGTTTTTCGTATCAGCCGTTTGATCTACCATATTATTGCCATAAGCGTTATTGGCAAGCTCTTTACCTCCTATAAGGCCTGCACTGAGGCAGTGATCGGTTCTCGTGATAAGCATATCAAAGGAACGGAGCGCGGTCGCGTGATCCGTCGCCATAAGGTGCGCCGTGCTCTTGCCTGCGCCATGGAGCAAAATATTTTCTCCCGCGCGCGAAGAAAGGTCGTGTCTGCCTTGGTGTTCTGCAGCTTGCGCACAATTGGATTTTTCTTTGCTATGCTTGGCGGTATGTGGGTGGCGCTTTACGGTGCTTCACTATTCGTATCACTCGGGATAGCCGTGTCTTGGAATCACCTTGTATCGGGCGCAATTTCGCTGAGCATTGGTATTTTGCTTTTGTTCTCGGAGCGCTCGCTTGGCGCAGCACTTGGCAGAAATTCCTTGCTTGGCTTTTTGCTTTTTGGTGTACTCGGCCTACATGACGAGTTGATCAAGGAGGCGAGGGGGAAGGGTGAGCAGCATTATCTTTTTGCAAGTGTGCTTGCGCTTCTCACAGCGGCAATCGGACTGCTGATCGCGCCTGTATCTATTCTAGCCATCCTTGCCGCCGTGGTCTTGGCGCTTGTGATCTTGTCGGTGCCGGAGGCGGGATTTTTGCTTGCCATTCTTGTATTGCCGTTTTCCAAGCTTTTGGTAGGCAGCGATCTGCTTACCGTTGCTTTTCTTGCCTTTATGGTGTTTGGCTATCTTGGTAAGCTTTTGCGGGGCAACCGATCCTTTAGGCTCGAATTACAGGATATCCCCGTGCTTATCATCGTGCTGTTGTTTGGCTTGTCCTTGCGCACGCCTGCAACAGGGCATGTTTGGGAAACGGTTATCGTACAAATTCTGATTGCCGTTACCTATTTGATCGCGGTCAATATACTTTCCACCCCCCATTGGATCTTCGTTTCTCGCATTGTGTTTTCTGCATCGGGTGTTTTGGCAGCCTTGGTGGGAATCGGTCAGCTTGTGTTTGCAATGCTGCATACCGACGGGGCTACGTTCTTTGATTTTACCAAGTATGGCAGCGTTGTAACAGCGGGCTTTGCCGATAACACGGCTCTTGCGTATTATTTGGTGATCGTGTTTGCCTTTGTTTTGCCTACAGTTGCGTTTTTTGGCAAGCGTTTGCGCGCGATTTCGGTCATTTTGGCACTTGTATTGGCACTGGGTGTGTTCCTCACCTTTGTGTCGGCGGCATGGCTTGCATTGGCGCTCATTCTTGTTTTGTTCTTGCTTGTATACGAATATCGCAGCCTTCCGTTTATTGTTGCGGGTGGCGGCGTACTTTCGGTTACGCTTGCGCTGTTGCCAAGCAAGGTGCGCGGCAATGCTTTTGGTGTATTTCGCGATCTTACCGATCCCACCCTGTCGGCGCTCCGCAAGCAGGGCGGTGAGGCGGTAAGGCATATGCTTTTCGGCAACGGCGAGGGTATGTTCTCCCGTACAAGCGGCCTTTTGCGCTTCTTCTTTGGGGCGGGATACCGCGGCCTTTCCACGCTGCATCCTTACTTTGCCGATCTGAGTGCTCCCTTTGGTTATCACATGTACAATTTTTGGCAGTTTATATTGGTGGATTACGGCATTGTGGGAATTGTGATCTTCGCGCTGTTTTTGCTGCTTTTGTGGCAAAACTGTTTTTCTGTATTGTCTATATCAAACGGACACGACAAGCCGCTTTTTGCTTACATTGGTATTGTCTTGGTAGCGGCAACGGTCTTTGTTGGATTTTTCCATTATGTTTGGTATGATCCGGCAACGGTAACTGCGTTTTTTGCCGCAACGGCATTGGTTGCCACGGCTATGCGCTATCATCGTTCTCGTGCAGAGAAGTTCACGGAGTACGAAGATTTCGGCAAGCCCTGTGCCGAGATCGAATACCGCGCGCGCTCGCCGCGTGCGAAAAGATCTTAAAGGAGGGCGAAATATGGCGCATTATCATGATCAAAAACCCTCCTTTGCTCGCCAAAGGCCCTCTAAAAGCGGTCAGGGTGTAAGAGGGAATGTCGCATATCGCAATCTTTCTGACAGCTATGCCGGCGACAAAAATTACTCGCGCGGTCTTTATATCGGTGTCAATGCAGCACTTGCAATTTTTGCTTTGGCAGTTCTTCTCTTGCTTTTGCTGATCTTTACACCCCTTGGTGATAGGTGGCAGGCTCTCCAGGATGAAGCGGAGATCCTATATACCCTTGAGTTTTATGATGTGAACGGTGATCTTGGTGCAG
>JAFVTV010000047.1 GCA_017502975.1 Clostridia bacterium
AATAGCTTCAGCCGCTACAGCACTCCTTTCCAGCAAAGTGTAAAGAAGTATCTGGCAGAGGCTGATCGCGCGCCCCAGTGGTAAGCGCTAAGCAAACGCTTAATTTCTTCAAATGATCCGCAAGGAGGCGTGCCTCCTTGCGGCAAACAAAAGAACCCGACTGCAACTGCAGTCGGGTTCTTTTTGTGTTAGCACTATAACAAAAGAATTCCCCGTGTGATATTTTTCATCACACGGGGAATGTTTTTATATCTTGATCTCCTCAATTTCCTGTAACCATGCGGCGGCGCTGGCATCGGAGGGCATATGCCAATCCCCACGGGGAGAAAGTGCCACAGAACCGATTTTTATGCCGTCAGGCACGCAGTTGCGCTTAAACTGCTGCGTGAAAAATCTTTTGGTAAACACGGTAAGCCATTTCTTAATGGTTTCGCCGTCAAAAACGCCCGCAAATGCCTTTTCGGCAAGGGCAAAGATCTTGGTGGGGCGGTAGCCGTAACGTACCGTGTAAAAGATAAAGAAATCATGCAGGGCGTACGGTCCTACGATGTCCTCGGTCTTTTGCGCGATCTTTCCCACCGCGTCGGGCGGCAATAGCTCGGGGCTGATGGGTGTGTCGATAATGCGATACAGTACATCGCGTGCGTCCGGGAGGTGCCCTTGCTCGATCACGGTTTCAATGATCCAGCGTATCAACGTTTTGGGCACATCACAGTTTACGCCGTACATGCTCATGTGGTCACCGTTATAGGTGCACCAGCCGAGCGCCATTTCCGAAAGGTCACCTGTGCCCAGCACAATGCCGCCGCGCTTGTTGGCAAGATCCATCAAGACCTGTGTACGCTCGCGCGCTTGGCTGTTTTCAAAGGTTACCGAAAAATCGTCCGGGGCGTGCCCGATATCCTTAAAATGCTGCAATACCGCATCACGTATCGGAATTTCCATTGCTGTCACACCCAGCTTTTCCATCAATTCAAGCGCGTTTGAAAGTGTTTCGTCTGACGTGCCAAAGCAGGGCATGGTGACCGCTGTAATATTGGAATGCGGAAGCCCCAGCTTATCCATAGCGCGCACGGCAACCAAAAGTGCGAGAGTGGAATCAAGCCCACCGGAAATGCCGATCGTCAGCTTGCCGCCAATGACCGTAAGGCGGCGTGCAAGCGCGGATGCTTGCATTTCAAAAATTTCCGCACAGTGCTTTGTGCGTGTTGCTTTATCATCGGGTACAAAGGGCAGACGGCTGACCTTGAGAAGCGCGCCGTCGGAGGCTGCAAGCGACAGGGGGAGGTCTACCGCCTCCATGCTGCCGGAAAAGCCGTAATGTGAGGCACATTCGCCGAAGGTGCGATCATGGCGACGGTCGTGGCGGATCTTTCCGAGGTCAAGGTCGCTTACAAGTAAATAATCGCTGTCGATGGCGTTGGCGTTTTCCGCTTCAAGCTTGCCTGCCATGGCAATCATGCTATGACCTGAAAAGATCAGATCGGCAGTGGATTCATCCTTGCCGGCACCGGCAAATAAATAAGCGGCTTTGGTGCGTTTCGACTGCTCAACGACCGAATTGCGGCGCTTTTCACGCCCCGTAACGACCTCGTGTGCCGCGGCAAGCCCCAAAATCACCTCGGCACCTGCTAAAGCAAGGCAGGTGGAGGGGGGCAGGGGTGCTGCAAGATCCTCGCATATCTCAACGCCTACAGCAGTGCCGTCAGCGGCGCGGAAGAGAAGCTCCGCATCCACGGGGAAGGTGAAGCATCCGAGCGTGATGAGTGCGGTTCTGTTCAGAGCAGAGGCAGGAGAGAAGTGTCGGCGTTCTTCGCCGGCGCCGTAGGTAGGCAAAAAGGTCTTTGGCACTGCGCCCACGATCTTGCCACCCGAAAGTATGACGGCACAATTGTAGACCTGTCCGTCTACAAGAAGCGGTGCACCGACTGCGACCAGCATGGTATCCGGCACCGCGCTTGCCAGCAGACAAAGCGCCTGCGCCGCGCGTTCAAGCAGGATCTCCGAGAGAAAGAGATCGCCGCAGGTATAGCCTGTGAGCGACAACTCGGGGAAGGTCAGTACGGTTACGCCTGCTTCGTGCGCTTGCTCGATCTTTTTTGTGATCTCGGCGGTGTTGTATGCCACGTCTGCTACTCGCAGCGGCGGCACGGCAATGCCCGCGCGTAGAATATCCTTCATGGTAAGCCTCCCTTGAAAGTACTACTTTAATTTTCATTTTAACATATTATTTTTAAAAATGCAATGCACAAGTAAAAAATAGTAAGGATGGCGGTAATTTTTTGTAATGAGAGGCTTGCTTTTTCTGTACGCAGGCAAAAAACAATGCTTTTGCGAGGTAAAAAGCATAAAGGGCTATCTCAAACATGCAGTGCAGTTGAGATAGCCCGCCCTTTTTATCATCTTTTTACCAAATATTTGCGCATATCGATGGCGCAGGCAATGAGGATGATCAAACCCTTGATGATATATTGCATATTGGCATCTATGCCAAGAAAGGTCAGCCCCACAAAGATCAGGCGCAGCAGCACAACGCCAAGGATCACGCCACCGATCTTTCCCGTGCCACCCACAAAGGAAACACCGCCGATCACGCATGCCGCAATGGCATCAAGCTCATAGTTGAGACCTGTTGCCGCGCTGTTTGAGCCAATACGTGCAGCTTCGATAAAGCCCGTTACGCCGTAAAGGATACCGGCAAGCGTAAACACCAAAATGATCACACGCTTTACGTTTACGCCGGATACGTTTGCCGCCTCGGGGTTAGAGCCTACCGCAAACATGTTTTTTCCAAATGCGGTCTTGTTCCAAACCACCCACATAATAGCGGTGATGGCGATCACGTACCACACGTAGTTGGGAATGGGCGTGCCACCAAGCGAAAAGATGCTCCCCTTAATAAAACTGGTGTACGAGGGATCGAGTCCCGAGATCGACTGTCCATTGTTGTTGCCCGTCATTAAAAAGAGCAAGAGGGCGCCGTAAACGATCAATTGCGTGGAAAGGGTCACGATAAAGGGATGCAGGTGAAAGGTTGCCGAGCAGTAGCCGTTGATGAACCCGGCAAGCGCGCCAATGGCTATCACAAGCAAAAAAACAAGGGGAATGGGGAGCGTGGCGAGCCCCGGAAACATTTTGCCCGCATATCCCGTCATTTGCAACAGAGCCGCGGAAATGCATGCTACAAGTCCCACGATACGCCCCGCGGAAAGATCGGTACCTGTCAAAATAATGGCGCCCGCTATGCCGAGTGCGATCGGCAAATTGGCGGCGGAAAGGGAGATGATATTGATGATGGAGGACCAGGAAAGAAACCGTGGGTTGAGGCATTGAATGAGAATAATGGCGGCAACGAGAAAAATATAAAGAGAATTGTTGATAAGAAGCTCGGAAAGCCACACACGCCGTTCGTTTTTATCCATGTGTTTGATTTTTTCAATACATTTGATCTTCACAATTTGTCCTCTCCTGTTTATACGTTTTTGGCGGCAAGCGTCATGATTTCTTCTTGGGTGGTCGTTGCGGCATTCACCTCACCTGTCACCTCTCCGCCTGACATCACGTAGATGCGGTGGCAAATGCCGATCAACTCGGGCAACTCACTTGATATGACCAAAACAGCTTTGCCGCGCGAGGCGAGCTCCTCAATGAGCTGGTAAATTTCATATTTTGCGCCTACGTCAATGCCGCGTGTCGGCTCATCCAGCAAGAGGATCTCGGGGTCGGTGAGGAGCCAGCGCCCAAAGATGACTTTTTGTTGATTGCCGCCCGACAGTGTTCTGATTTGCGTGTTACGTGTTGCGGTTTTGATGGACAGGCGATGGATGAGCTCATCGGTTTTTGCAGCACGTTTGCGGTCGTTTATCAAAATTTTGCCCCAAAGGAAAGAGGAAAGGGAGGACACGGTCATGTTTTCGGTAATATCAAGGATCCCAAAAATACCGCTCGCTCTGCGTTCCTCGGTAACAAAAGCAAACCCGTTTCGCCTTGCCTCTTTGGCGGTCTTGTTTTGAATTTCTTGCCCGTTCAGATAAAGCCTTCCGCTCTCACGCGCTGATAAGCCAAAAATATTTTCAAAGAATTCGCTGCGCCCCGCCCCGGCCAACCCCGCGAGCCCAACGATCTCTCCGCGACGCACGCATAGCGAAACGTTTGAAACCCTCTGATAGCGTGACGTTATACCTTTGGCCTCGAATATGACCTCGCCGGGTTTTGAAGTTTTGGGAGGAAAGCGGTTGGAAAGCTCGCGCCCGACCATGAAGCGAATGATCTTTTCTATAGTCATTTCCGCCGCGGGGGCTGTCGCCACATTGGCGCCGTCGCGCATTACCGTAATATCGTCGGAAATGCGGAGGATCTCCTCCATTTTGTGTGAGATATAAATGATACCGCAGCCCCTTTTTTTGAGCATGTCTATCATGCGGAACAGGTGCTCGACCTCGCTCTCGGTCAGCGATGAAGTCGGCTCGTCCAGCACAATGATCTTTGCATCATAGGATACCGCTTTGGCGATCTCTGCCATTTGACGCTCGGCGACTGACATGGTGGACATAATGCGCGCGGGATCAATGGTAAGCCCCAATTTTTCCAGCACGTGTTGCGTCTTTTTGTACATTTCACGATCCGATGTGAAAACACCGAGCTTGGTGGGATAACGACCGAGCCAGATGTTATCCATAACGCTGCGCTTAAGCGCTTGATTGAGCTCTTGGTGCACCATGGCAACGCCGTGATCAAGTGCTTCACGCGGGTTGTGAAAGCGAACCGGCTTTCCCTCAAGCAGAATCTCACCCTCATCCTCGGCATATATGCCAAAAAGGCACTTCATGAGCGTTGATTTTCCAGCCCCGTTCTCGCCCATCAGCGCGTGCACGGTCCCTTTGCGGACCGTGAGCGATACATCACGCAGCGCTCGTACCCCCGGGAAGGTCTTTCCAATGCTGCGCATTTCCAGCAAAGGAGGGCTTTTTCTAACACCGTTAGCCGACATATTTTTCGTAGTGGATGCGCACCTTGCGTACGTTTTGATCCACTGTAAAGTCGCCTGTATCAGTCATAAGATCGCGTTCTGCGAGCGCATTTTGCGTAAGGTGTAATAGTGCCGATGCCATTCCTGCGGCATCCTGCTTGATCGTGCCGCTCATTTGTTTGTTCGCAATCAGATTTTTGGCTGCATCAGTGGCATCCACACCAAAAACGGGAATGGTCGGCGCACTGCCACCGGTGTTATAGCCGACTGCATTCAGGGCGGAGATCGCACCCTCTGCCATGCCGTCATTGTTACAGATCACAAGCTCGATCATGTTTTTGTTTGCGGCGTTGTATTCTGTCAGCGCTGTTGTCATATATTCGTTTGCCGCGGTTGCGGACCATTGTCCGTTTTTATCTACCAGATAGCCGTTTTTGTTTCCGGCATCGTAAAATTTAAGCGGTTTTTTGCCCGCATCAGCGAGCTTTTTGTTGGCTTCTTCAACGCTGTATTTCGTGCGGAAGATCGCTTCGTTATTGCCTTCCTCGCCCTTGAAAAGCACGTATGATATCTCGCCGTCACCGTTGAGATCGTAAGCTTTCCAGTTCGCTAGTAGGTACTCGCCGATCAATTCGCCCTGCAAAATACCTGCTTCCTCGGCACGTGTGCCCACAAACGCGCAGTTATCGTAAGCTTTAATGACGTCATCGCTGACCTCACGGTTGAAGAAGATCAGTGGCACACCTGCGTTTTTTGCAAGCATGGCGATCTCGTTTGCTGCATCGTCAGAGCCGGTGTTTACGATGTTAACAAGGATCGCCTTTGCACCCTTTGTAACTGCCGTTCGGATCTGTTCGGTTTGCGTGGTCTGACTGCCGTTTCCGTCATAATCCTGATAAGAAATGCCGGCATTTTCGAGTTGCTTGTCGAGTGCCGTACGCACAGAGGAAATATAGGTGTCGCTGTAGCTATAGTAAAAGACATGCACATCGGCATTTTGATTGCCGCTGCATCCCGTGAGAAGGGGAAACGCGAATGATAATATAAGCATCAGTACCAAAAAACTTTTTTTCATCATGAATACCGCCTTAGCATAGTTTTGCGCGGATCTCGCGCAGGCTTGGTGTTATTGTGTGCCGTTTTTTACTCTTTATGAAAGTTGTGTATTGGCAAAGCATTCCAACCATCGCGCATTAAAAACTATATTATCTTGATGAAAAATGGAACAAATGTGAAATTTTTGTAAAAGAATATGTGGGTGCCGGTTTTGCTGTAATGTAGAAAAATCTCCCCAAAATTTGTTTATCATGCACAAAAAAGTGGCGTCGTGAAAAAATCGACCTCGCAGCGCCGGAAATTTGCGCTGGTCGAGGCGTGTTAAATTGAATTTACATCAAAGAGAGGAGGAAAAATAAAATTGGGGAAAAGCGACAAAAATGCGCAACTTTGCAAGATTGTTTGAGCTGCAAATATTCTTGAGGGTAAATATAATTTAACACCTGAAATCTGAAAAGTGAAAAAGTGACGGAAATTGCGCGTGCCTTTGGTATAATGCTTGCTGGTCATCGTGCCTCAAAAAGTCTTGCGCACACGCGTGCGTGTATTATGCGCGATAAAATTATGCTTGACTTTAAGGCATTGCCCGTGGTAAAATATTGCCATACATCGGGGCTTCTGTGTGAATGGAGGCTTCGGGTGCCCTTGCATATGTCGAAAAGCGAAACGGTCTGCGTGCCGTTTCACAATGTTTCTTTTCGTGCGTGTGCGATGCGAGCACGCGTTGCGTACATCGGCGCTTGCCGTGCTACGCCAATACGAAGAACTGCGAGTGCAGTAAGAGGAGGAAAACATGAAGAAGAAGATGCTCCAAAGACTTCTTGCCTTGGTCCTGGCGGTGACCTTCATTTTCGGCGGTTCGCTGACAATCGGCGCTACCGGTGCAAATGCGGGTGGATCTAACTCAACCACCGATAAGACCTTGGCAGATATCAGGGAACAGCTCAACGCCGACGCTTATGAAACCTATATTAAAAATAACGGCGACGTTGAAAGAGCTACTGCTGCTATTGAGATCGACGGCACACAGTACAAGGAATTTGTAAAGGGTTCTGCCACAGATTCCGACGTGCGCGAGATCGTTCTCGAGGACGGCACCAAGCTGCTCTACACACCCAATACGGGTACTACGACGTGGGAGGTCAACATTCCTGCTACCGCGAAGTACAGTATCATCATCAATTATTTGCCCGACGACGCAAAGACCGCGTCTATCGAGCGCATTTTGAAGATCGATGATGCGATCCCCTTCGCAGAGGCACGTTTCTTGACGCTTCCCAAGACGTGGCAGAATCAATATACATATGCCAAGGTCGAGGCGACCAAGGATACCTCGCTTGAAACCATTCATGCCGAGGCTTTGGCTGCGGGCTTTGCCTCTGCACAGATCGTGACTGAAGAGGGCAAGACCTTTGTTAGCCTTGAGATCCCCACTGTATGGACTTCTGCTCTGGCTGACTTTGTAACCAAATATACGGTTCGCTTCTTTACAAAGGATATCGATGGTAACGAGCTGCGTCCAGGCATGGTTCAGACGCCGACACTCAGCTGGTATGAGCTTCGCGATGCTGACGGATTTTATGCCGAGAGCTTTGAGTTTGCCTTTGAGGCAGGCACACGTACCATTTCCTTGGAAGCTGTGAATGAGCCCTTGTCCATTCAATCTATCGTTCTCGTGCCTCACGTGGATCTGTGCTCTTACGAGGATTACTTGAATCAGTTTGCGAATGTCGGATCCGGCACCGATAAGGTGCTGATCCAGGCTGAGTATTCCGGTGCCTCCTCCTCGCAGACTGTTTATCCCGTTGAGGACCGTACCGATGCCGCAACCTTGCCCTCCGATACGACCTGCACGCTGCTCAACACCGTTGGCGGTGAAAAGTGGCAGACCGCGGGTCAGTGGGTGCGCTATAGTTTTAAGGTAAACACCAGCGGCATGTATAACATCGCCGCCCGCTATCGTCAAAATGTGCTGGACGGTATGTACGTTTGCCGTGCGTTGCGCATTACCAGCACGGGTGCTGCTGCGGGCGAGCTTGGATATTACGATGGCTCTGTTCCGTTCTACGAAGCGTCTCAGGTGCGCTTTAATTACAGCTCTGAATGGCAGTCCACACTGCTTAACAACGGCAGTGGTGATGCGTTCCAGTTCTATTTTAAGGAAGGCGTAGAATACACGATCACGCTTGAGGTTGTGCTCGGCTCCATGGGCGGCATTGTTGGCCGCGTGGGTAAGGCGCTTACGGCGATCAACAACGACTATCTTGCGATCGTTAAGCTTACGGGCGCATCTCCTGATGAGCTTCGTGATTACGGCTTCTCCCGCACAATGCCCGACGTTATGATTGACATGATCCTGCAATCTCGCGAGCTGTATGCGATCGCCGAGGAGCTTTCCCGTGTAACGGGCGAAAAGAGCTCTAACGTGGCTACGCTTGAAAAGGTTGCCTGGCTGCTTGAGCGTATGGGCACCAATGAGGACGAGGTTGCGAAATATTTGGATCAGCTCAAGTCCTATATCGGTTCTCTCGGTACTTGGGTAAGCGATGCAAAGACCCAGCCTCTCCAGCTTGACTATTTGGTAGTACAGCCGCTTGGCGATGAGCTTCCCAAAGCAAAGGCCGGCTTCTGGCAGGCACTCTGGCACGAGCTTTCGAGCTTTGTGATGTCCTTCTTCCGTAACTACGACCGTATGGGTTCTACTTCTGAGGAGAACGCTGCGGAAACAAGCATTGACGTGTGGATCGCAACCGGCCGTGACCAGGCACAGGTTCTTCGTAACCTTATTAATAACGACTTCACACCCAACAGTAAGTTTGGAACTACAGTAAACCTTAAGCTTGTAGCGGCAGGCGCGCTGCTGCCTTCCGTTCTTTCGGGCATGGGTCCTGACGTTTATATCGGTGTCAGCGAGGATAACGTAATCAACTACGCAATCCGCGGTGCGCTGCTGCCTGTTGAGGGCATGGAGGGCTTTGAGGAGTACACCAAAGCAAACTTCAATGATTCCGCCATGGCGGTGCTTGGTATTGAGGATGCTAACGGCGTTTACCACTGCTACGGCTTGCCCGAGACGCAAAACTTTAACATGATGTTTGTTCGCGAGGATGTTCTTGCCGATCTTGGTATTGAGATCCCCAAGACCTGGGATGACGTTCTTGCTGCGATTCCGACACTGCAGGCAAACAACATGCAGATCGGTATGCACCAGGATTACAAAATCTTCCTATATCAAATGGGCGGTACGCTCTTTGCCGATGGCGGTATGCGTATCAACCTTGACTCTAACGTGGGTCTTGAAGCCTTTGATACGATGTGTAACTTCTTTACCATGTATTCCTTCCCGAAATCCTACGACTTTGCAAACCGTTTCCGTACCGGCGAAATGCCCATCGGCTTCGCATCCTACAACGGCACTTACAACCAATTGATCGTATTTGCTACCGAGATCAAGGGCCTTTGGAACTTCTATCCGATGCCCGGTATCGAACAGGCTGACGGCACGATCAATAACGTGAGCGTTGCAACCGTTACCGCAATTTCCATGATGAATGGCTGTGGCAGCGAGGGCGGTGAAGCGGGCGAGCTTGATAAGGCACGTGCGTGGGAGTTCATGAAGTGGCATTCCGGTGCAAAGTGCCAGATCGACTATTCTAACGAAATGGTTGCGATCATCGGTCCTTCCGCAAAGCATGCGACTGCAAACCTAAACGCACTTTCCGAAATGCCCTGGACCTCTGCCGAGCTTGAGCAGCTGATGTATCAGTTCAACAATCTTGCTTCTATCCCCAACTACCCCGGTAGCTATATCATCGGTCGTTACACGAACTTCGCGTTCCTTGCGGCTTACAACGACAACAAGGATCCTATCCAGGAGCTGCAAAGCTACATTACAACTATAAATAAAGAGATCACGAGAAAACGTGAGGAGTTTGGACTTGAGACCCTTGAGATCGGTCAGACCCTGAAGAGCAAGCGCCTTGATCAGATGCTTGCAGCATTTAAGGCTGATGTAAAGGATATCGGGGACCAGAGCGCACTTGCAACCTCTGCTACGAGAGCCATGGGTGACGTGATTGAATTTATTGAAAGTGAAAAGTATGATTTGGTAGAGTATCACGTACTCGAAAATATTCTTGCCGAATTGAAGGCGCTTGATGCTTCTGCGTTTGCGGATACCATCATCGCACTTGAAAGAGCGATCCTTGTGATGGCATAAACCTCGGTTACATTTAAATTAGTGCTGTAAGGAGAAAAAACATGTCAAAGAAAAAAGCGGTGATCCGATCGGACATGACGCGTGCACAATGGACATGGAAAGAGATGAAGCGCAATAAGGTTGCTTATGCAATGATAGCACCTTATATGCTGATCTTCACACTCTTCACTGTCGTTCCTGTTGTGCTTTCGATGGTGATCAGTTTAACAAACTTTAACCTGCTCGAGGTCCCGGATGTGGTTTGGCTTGACAACTACATTCGCTTGTTCCTCGACGACGATATCTTTATTCTTGCTTGTAAAAACACCTTGATCTTTGCAATGATCGTAGGACCTGTTTCTTACTTGATGTCCTTGATGGTTGCTTGGTTTATCAACGAGCTGCCTCCTAAGATCCGTGCATTGGTAACGCTCGTTTTCTATGCACCTTCGATTTCCGGTCAGGTGTACCTCATTTGGGGCACCCTGTTCTCGGGCGACTCTTACGGTTGGGTCAACGGTATTTTGCTCGATCTTGGACTTATTACCAAAGAAATTCAATTTTTCCAGGATGCCGACTACGTTATGCCTCTTTGTATCGTAGTTGCCATTTGGACCTCGCTTGGTACCTCGTTCCTGTCCTTTATCGCAGGCTTGCAGGGCATCGACCGTTCGATGTATGAGGCGGGCGCTGTTGACGGCGTGCGTAACCGTTGGCAGGAGCTTTGGTATATCACACTGCCCTCTATGAAGCCGCAGCTGATGTTCGGTGCCGTTATGTCGATCACATCTGCCTTCGGCTTTGGTGGCGTAGTTACCGCGCTTTGCGGCTTCCCGTCTGTGGATTACGCGGCGCATACCATCATGCACCATCTTGATGACTACGGCGGTCAGCGCTTTGAGGTTGGCTATTCCTCAGCGATCGCGGTTGTCCTCTTTGCAGTAATGATCGGTGCGAACATGCTGGTTAAGAAAGTGCTTTCAAAGGTGGGTCAGTAATATGGCAAAGAAACTTCGTACAAGAAAACATAAAGTCGTACTGAACCGCTCGGCCGGCGGTGATGCGGGCATCAGCGTAATGCTGATCATTTTGGGCGCTTTCATGTTCCTGCCCATGGTATACGTTGTCAGCCAGTCTCTCAAGCCTCTTGATGAGCTCTGGATGTTCCCCCCGCGCTTCTTCGTGCGCAATCCTACCTTTAAAAACTACCGCGACCTGTTCATGCTGATGAACACCTCGTGGGTGCCCTTCTCGCGTTACATCTTCAATACCGTGTTTACCTCTGTTACAGGTACGGTCGGAAACCTGTTCTTCTCCTCGCTTGCGGCATACGCCATGGCAAAGATCAAGTTCCCGGGCGGTAGATGGATGTTTAAAACGGTAAGAACCTCCCTGATGTTCCACTCGACCGTTACGGCGATCACTTCCTTTATTATTATGAGTGCGCTGAACTGGATCGATACATATTGGGCGATCATCATACCTGCTTGGGCAACCTCGCTTGGTCTTTACCTCATGAAGCAGTTTATGGAAACCAACGTTTCCAACGCGGTTCTCGAGTCTGCCCGTCTTGACGGTGCTTCCGAGCTTTACACCTTCTGGGTGATCGCAATGCCCATGGTTAAGCCTGCTTGGCTGACACTGATCATCTACTCCTTCCAGGATCTCTGGAACAAGGGTGCCTCGATCTACATCCATTCCGAGCAGCTGAAATCCTTTAACTACGCTATCGGTCAGATCATGGCGGGCGGTATTAAGCGTGCAGGCGCACATGCAGCATCGCTTGTTATCATGATGTTTGTGCCGATTCTCGTGTTTATTATCACGCAGTCCAACATTATCGAAACGATGGGCTCTTCCGGTATGAAAGACTAATTAAGGAGGAAAACATGAAAAAGATCATATCTGTTATATGTGTGCTGTTTGCCCTCCTGATGGTGCTTTCCATCCCGGTGGGTGCTGCGCAGGCATACACAACCTACACCTATTCCATTGGCGGCTCCCCGTTGTATTCTCCTGACGCTTATACGGCAGAGAAGATCATCGACTACAAAACAATGGGTGTTGAAGTGCCGCTTTCTAATGTAAATGATATGGTTACTGATGAGGCAGGTAACGTTTATATTGCCGATACCGATAACAACCGTATCATTTGCCTTGACCGTTACTTCCATCTCCGCTTTGAGATCAAAAACTTTACAAACGGTCAGGGTATTGCCGATTACTTTACCAAGCCTGAGGGCGTTTTCGTAACAGAGAATCGTTACGAGGGTGTTGATGAAAACGGTGAACCCAAGCTGAAGTATCCGGGTCGCATCTTTGTGTGCGACACGCAGGCAAACCGTATCGTGACCTTTAACCTTGACGGTAGCTTTGATTCTGTCATTGAAGCGCCTAAGTCCGAGCTGTTTTCTGAAAATGCCGTTTATTGGCCCGTAGCAATTGCGGTTGATGCTTACGAGAGACTTTATGTGGTCTCCTCCGAGACCAGTGAGGGTATCATTGTTATGACCGACAAGGGTGAGTTTACCTCCTTTATCGGTGCACAGCAGTCGGTGCTTTCTGTATGGGATAAAATTTGGCGTCGCTTCCAGACCAAGGAGCAAAGAGCCGTATCCCAAACGGTTATTTCTTATCCTTATAACAATATCACTATTAATGAGAACGGTTTTATTTACGCAAGTATTTACGCTGAAGAGCTGCTCGCGCAAATGGAAGCTGCGATCGCTTCTAAGGATACGAAGGGTGATTATGCGCCCGTAAAGCTGCTTAACCCTGCCGGTGATGAGATCATGCGCCGTAACGGCTTTTGGCCGCCTGCCGGTGAGATCAATTATATGACGATGGGCGCGAAGGCCTCATCCGGAGTTTCCCGTGTTGAGGACGTTGCGTGCGGTCCCGAGGGCACATGGTCGATCTTTGACTACCATCGTAGTAAGATCTTCACCTATGACTATGACGGCAACCTACTGTTCGCCTTTGCCGATACAGGTAACCAGCTCGGTAATTTTACCGAGAGATCGATCCGTGCGATCTGCTATCAAGACGACGTGTTCCTTGTGCTTGATTCGAGCGGCAACATTACCGTGTTTAAGCGTACTGAGTACGGTGACGTCCTGATCCGCGCACTCTACCATCAAAATCAGCGTCTTTACGACCTTGCTTTGAATGACTGGAGTGAGATCTTGATGCGTAACTCCAACTACGATGCCGCATACGTTGGCATTGGTAAGTGCTTGTCTCAAGGTAACGTCGGCAAGTACGAGGAGTCGCTTGATTACTTCCGTGCTGCGTATGATACCCAATACTACTCTGTTGCATATAAAGAGATCCGCAAGGAGTGGATGTCCCGCTTCTTCCTGTTGATCCCTATCGTTATTGTAGTAGTTTGCGTGCTTATCAGTAAATTCCTCAAGCATGCCGCTAAGATCAACAAGCGGGTATCTGTTTCCGGTAAAACTCGTACCTTTAAGGATGAGCTGTACTATGTATTCCACTTGATGTTCCACCCGATGGACGGCTTCTGGGATCTGAAGCATGAAAAGCGTGGTTCTGTGAGAGGCGCGTTGGTATTCCTTGTGATTACCGTGGTGGCACTGTTCTACCGTGCGATCGGCTCTGGCTACGTTATGAATCCGCAGGGCACCGGCACTGCAAATATCTTTATGCAGATCTTGGTAGTGTTTGTACCGGTGCTGCTGTTTGTGGTTGCAAACTGGTGTCTTACTACCTTGTTTGAGGGCGAGGGCAGCTTTAAGGATATTTTCATTGCTACCGGCTACTCAGTGTTGCCCATTGCAATTACAACCATTCCCGTAACCTTGTTCTCCAACTTTGTGGTAGCGGAGGAGCTTAACATTCTCAGCCTTATCGCAGTCATTGGCTTTATTTGGACGGGTATGCTGTTGTTCTTCGGCACAATGGTGACGCACGATTATACCATGGGCAAAAACTTTGTTACTGTTCTTGGTACTATAGTTGGTATGGCGTTTATCATGTTTATCGCTGTTTTGTTTACCTCGCTTGTTATGGATATGGTAACGTTTGTTTCCGGCATTGTTTCCGAGATCAACTATCGACTGTAAGCGCGGAAAGGAGATAAGAAATGAAAAATAAAAAACTGCTGATGCGGTTGCTCTGCGCGCTTTTGTCGATTGTGATGCTTGCGTGCATGTTGCCCGCGATAACGGTTTCTGCAGCGGATGAGGCTGAGGATGAGGATGCCGTAATCGATTATACCAACGTTCCTTACGAGAGTGCTGAGGCACGCTACCAAGCGATGAAGGAGTACTACAACGACGGTACCTACGCGCTTGCTTGCGATGAAAATCTCGGTGTTGTTGCATACAAGAAGATTGCAACCGGTGAGATTCTCTTTACCAATCCTTGGGACATGAAAAAGGAACCCTCTAAAGAGGAGAGCGTTCGCCATGATCTGATGGCGCAGATCTTCTTGACTTATACCGACAGTCAAGCCGGTGGCAAGACCCTCAATAGCTATACAGATGCGATTCTTAAGGGTCAATATGCGATAACACCCATTCAAAACGGTGTTCGCGTAGAGTATGCGATTGGCGAGATCTCGGCTCGTATTCTCGTGCCGCTTCGTATTGAAAAATCGAGCTTCGAAGAAAGAATCATGAATCCCCTTCGGGAAAATCTGTCGAGCCGTAATTTCAGCAAATTCATGGCTTACTATACGCTCAAGAAGCAGGGTGGTCCCGGTATTGCCGCAGCATACCCTGTAACTGAGGAGAAGGGGATCGATATTTACGTTTTCAACGATGACGTAACTAAGACCAAGGTTCTTCGTGAGCTTGAGGCATGGATCCTTGCATATTGTCCCGATTATTCCTTCGCGCAGATGGATGAGGATTATGAGTTGGTGGATTTTGAATATGAGTCTACCTCGCCCGCAGTATTCAGATTGGCCCTTGAATATACTGTAGACGCAAACGGTCTTTCCGTGGCGCTTCCCGCCAACGGTTTGCGTTACGACGAAACTGTATATCGCATTACCGATCTTCAGATCTTGCCGTATATGGGTGCAAGCTACAAGGGCAACCCCACCGGTGTGAACAATGAAACGGGAGAGCCGGTAGACGGTGGTATCACGTATTCCGGTTATTCCTTCATTCCCGACGGTTCCGGTGCGTTATATGATCTGACTCAGGTTATTTCTCGCCCTGCCCGTGTGTACGGCGAGGACTATGCGCTTCTTTCGGTAATCGGTTCTCATATCGTGCCGATGCGCATGCCTGTGTTTGGTCAGGTGGAAACCGCTACATATCCTGACGGTAAAACCGAAAGCCGCGGCTTCCTCGCGATTATTGAAGAGGGCGAAAGCTTGGCTTCTATTGCGCCGAACCATTCCACTAAATTCTACTCTTCGGTAGTTGCTTCGTTTATTACGCGCCAAACCGATACCTCTACCTCAAGCTGGTCCGTATATGCAAACCGCCGCTATACCGATGATTACAGAATGCGTTATATTATTCTTTCTGATGATACAAAGGCGCAGTCTGCATCGCTGAATAGCTACTATGAATGCTCTTGGATGGGCATGGCGTGCGCATATCGCGATTATCTTGATGCCAAGGATAATGGCTTTGAGCGCCTTAGCGCTGAGGATGTTTCGGCGTCTATCCCGCTTTATATTGAAACCTTTGGCTGTATGGACACCGTTAAAAAGATCATGTCCATTCCCGTAACCGTTTCTGTATCGCTGACCTCCTTTGAGGATATCGAGACCATGTATGAATATTTGGCAGGCGAGGGTGTTACGAACGTAAACTTTAAGCTTACCGGTTATGCAAACGGCGGCCTTTATTCTGAGGTTCCTTACAAGCTGAAATGGGAGGGATCTGTTGGCGGCAAATCCGGCTTCAAGGATCTGCTTGAATATGCGGCAGAGCACCCCGAGCTTGGCATTTTCCCTGATTTTGATTTTGTTTACACTAGTGGCGGCGGTACTTCAGTTGACATGAAGAAATACGGTGCGCGCACGGTAGACAACCGTTATACCTCTAAGCGTTCCTATTCGGTTACGCAGCAAACGCTGATCAGCTATTACCAAATGGTGCTTTCTCCCGCAACCTTTAGCCATTTTTACGAAAAGCTTGAGAAAAAATACAGCAAGTACGATAACGGTGCGATCTCGCTTTCTACCATGGGTAGCGACTTGAACTCCAGCTTTGCAGAAGAGGATACCTCGCTGCGTGAGGACTCCAAGAACTACACTATAAAGGCGCTTGAGTACTTTACCTCCCGTGATTATGAGGTTATGGTAGATGGCGGCAACGCGTTTACCTGGAGCTATGCCGATTATATCCTTGACGTGCCGCTTAGCTCTAACGGATATATTACCGAGATGGCAACTGTTCCGTTTATGGGTGTAGTACTCCACGGTTACGTGGAATTTGCAAGCAGTGCACTCAACCTTGAGGGTAACCTTACCTATGCAATGCTGAAGGCAATGGAGAGCGGCGCTGGCGTATACTTCCTGCTTTCTTATACCAACACTGAGCTTTTGAAAGAGGATATGCTCCTTTCTCAGAATTATTCGGTTCGTTACGATATCTGGCAGACCCGTTTGGTTGAGATCTACAAGGAGCTAAATTCCGTGCTTAGCGATGTGCAAACTAAGCTGATCATCGACCATGAGCTGCTTGACGGCACTCGTGTTCCCGATGCAGATGAGCTGCTGCAGGATGCGATCGATGCAGCTGCCAAGAGTGCTGCGGCTGTAGCACAAAGACGCGAGAATATTGCGCTTGCTACCACGACTCTCAATCAGATCAACAAGCGTATGGCACAGTACAAGGCTGATCTTGCTGCAAAGTATGCGGCAATGCAGGCATTGCGTGCAACTGATAGCACGTTGATGACGGCATGGAATGCTTACGTTGATGCTTGCGTTGCTGATCCCACAAATATAAATACAGCCGTTAAGCAAGCATTCTTCTTGACGCTGACCACCTGTGTGGCAGAGCCTATGGCAGAGCTTATGATGTTAAGAGAAACTGTTGATGATTTGGTGGATGTAGCACAGGCCAATTATCAGTTCTTGGTTGACACAAAGGCTGATGCTGACGTTGTCGCCGCCGCAGCCACTGTGCTTGACACCATTGTTGCTGCTTACAATGACATCGTAGCAAGCTACGGTGAGGCTTCTGAAAATCTTACTTTTGACCGTGCTAAATTCCTTTACGGCGATGTGGCTTACGCCAATGTTTCTGTTGAGGATCTTGCCGCACTCTTTGTCACTGCACTCAAGGGTGACTTGGCACACGATGATAAAGACATCGATCTTGAGAATCTGATCGATACGCTTGCCGTGGGTCTTGTAGTGAAGTCTGAGCCTGTTGCAGGTGTTACCAACAGCACTGCAGAAGGCAATGTCGATAAGTCTTATAAGTATGCAGTTGACAGTGATATTGTATATGTAACCTACGGCGATTACGAAAACGGAAAGCCCGTGGCTTACAAGTCCTTTATTCTTAACTTTAACGATTATGCAATCACCACCACCGTTGACGGTGTTGTATATCACATCGCTGCTTACGGTTATGCCGTGATCATGCATAATACCAATGCTTAAGGGAGGTAAAAACTTATGACAAATCAAGTAAAAGCGTCGGCAGTAGCCACGCCTAAAAAGAAAAAGAAAATTCCCTCCCTTGACAGAAAGAAATCTCGTGCGGGTTGGCTCTTTGTGTTGCCGTTCCTGATTGGATTGGTATTCATCTATTTTCCGATTCTTTGGGAATCGTTTTCCTACAGCTTTTATAATTACACCACGGTGAAGGGTATCGTCACCAAGGAATTTGCGGGTTTTCAGCATTATACTTCTGCCTTTACGGGTGATGCTGCCTTTGCACAGGCTCTGCTGACCGGCTTGAAGGAAATGGCGTTTGATATTCCTGCGATCCTGATTTTCTCGCTCTTTGTTGCTGTGATCCTCAACCAGAAAATGATTGGCCGCGCAGCATTCCGTGCGATCTTCTTCCTGCCCGTTATCGTTTCTACGGGTGTTATGGAGTCTGTTATGTCCTCCTCCTACGGTGCCTCCGGCGACCAGATGGATCTCGGTATGGAGGACGGCGAGGAGGCAGTTGAGGAGTTAGCAACCTCAACTGCGCTCGAAGCGCTGCTTATCAGCATTTTCCAAAACCTTGGCTTCGGTACAGGTCTTGTTACTTACATTTCCTCTGCCGTTGCAAGTATTTCTGGCATCATAAACCGTTCCGGCGTGCAGATCTTGATCTTCCTTGCAGCTCTGCAATCGATTTCTCCCGCTATTTACGAGTCTTGCCAGATCGATGGTGCGACCTCGTGGGAGACCTTCTGGAAGATCACCTTCCCCATGGTGAGCCCGATGATATTGGTAAATGCCGTTTATACGATCATTGACTCCTTTACTACGGATTCCAACTCCGTCATGCAGCTCATAAACAATACGTATATGGGTGTAACGGCAACCGCAAAGAGCGTGAGTGCTGCTATGGGTTGGATGTATTTCCTTGTAGTATTGGCGATCGTTGGTATAGTGGCAGGCATTTTCTCCATGTATGTATTCTATCAGAGAAGAGATTAAGGAAAGGAGGATGTTAATATGACACAAAATATGGATAATAAACCGCAAGTTATGCGCGAGTCCAAAAACAAGATTCGCGTTGACTTTGAGCGTACCAGCTTAAAGGAACGTCTCAAAGAAAAATACCTTTCTTCGTATTTTGCAAAAAATGTGCTGTGGTACATCTTCCGCATCCTTCTGCTGATTGGTATTGCATTCGTCATTCTTAAGCCGTTTTACACGATCGTCATGCGCTCCTTCATGGCGGGCGAAAATTTTGCGGACGTTACGGTTGTAAATGTGCCCCGTGCCTTCTCGGCGATCATCTATAAGTCAATTATTATTGATTTGGATTATTTCAAGGTGTTTTTCTCCACTTTGGCTCTTTCTCTTGGATGCGCGCTGCTTCAGACATTTTCCTGTGCACTGATCGGTTACGGTCTTGCAAAATTTAAATTCCGTGGTGCAAAAGCCGTGTTCTTCTTGGTGATCCTCAGCTTGGCTATCCCGCACGGTACGATGCAGTCTGCAATTTTCTATCGATTCCAGCACATGGACATTTTCGGAATCTTTAATTTCCTTGCCGGTGGCGCGCGTACGGGTATCGAGGGTATTGATGGGATCCTTTCTAAGATCAAGATCTTGCCTGAAAACTTTGTAGGCGGTATCAGCACGATTAGAAGTGTTGTACCGATTCTTCTGCTTTCTGCAACGGGTCTTGCCTTTAAGAACGGCCTTTATATCTTTTTGCTTCGCCAGTTTTTCCGCGGTGTACCCGATGAGCTGGAGGAATCCGCTTACCTTGACGGTGCGAACACCTTCCGCACCTTTGTGCAGGTTATTTTGCCCCTTTCCATTCCCATGCTTATCACCGTGTTCCTGTTTTCGTTCTGCTGGCAGTGGACCGATGACTTCTATATCCCGCTCTTCTTTACGGGTCAGCCTCCTGCGTTTATGACGTACTTGACCAAGATCGATGAAATTCCGATCACCTTGGCAACCATTTATACGCAGGTTACGCACTCGAGTGGTATGTACAAGAAAGCAATCGTTTATGGCTGCGGCTTGATGACATGCGCACCCCTGATCATTCTTTACCTCTTCTGCCAAAGATATTTGGTACAGGGTATCGAACGTTCCGGTATCGTTGGATAATTTGCTTTATTGAAAAAACAAATGGATGCCACCCCATGCAGGTGGCATCCAAGCCGAACATCTCTTTCATTTGACTCCAAAAAATTTAAATAAAAGGAGCACATCACTATGAAAACACTGGGCAACATTCTTTGGTTCTTCTTGACAGGCCTTGGCGCAGGACTTGCATGGTTCTTCCTTGGAATCCTTTGGTGCATCACCATCATCGGCATTCCTTTTGGCAAGCAGGCATTTAAGATGGCTAAGCTTTCCTTCTTCCCGTTTGGAAAAACCGTAAATACAAACTTTGGCAAGCATCCGATCGCCAACATTATTTGGATTATTTTTGGCGGCTTCTCTCTTGCAATCGGCTTTTTGTTTGCAGGCTTGCTCTGGTGCATTACCATTATCGGTATTCCTTTTGGCAAGCAGTGCCTCAAGCTGGCAAAGCTCGCTTTCACCCCCTTCGGTGCTACTGTATAAGCAGTTGGTACTTGAACAAAAACGCCACGGCAATTGCCGTGGCGTTTTTGTTATGAAAAAGTATTGGCTGCCAAAATGGCGCGGTGCCATTTTTCAAGATGCGCAATGCGCTCCTCCTCATCCATGCTTGGCGCAAATATTTTGGCTGCGGGAAGAAGCGCTTTGAGTTCTTCTGTGCTTTGATAAAGATTGGTTGCAAGTCCCGCCATGGCGGCAACGCCCCAAGCGGTTGCTTCAACGTGGGGCGATCGTGCAATATGCAGGGCGGCAAGGTCGCTTTGTATTTGCATCAAAAGATTGTTGGCACATGCACCGCCATCAACGCGCAAAAGCGGTACTGAAAGGCCTGTATCGCGTCGCATGGCGTCGATCACGTCAACTGTTTGAAATGCCATGGCATCCAGCGTTGCGCGCACCAAATGTGCGCGGGTGGTGCCACGTGTGATTCCGCAAATTGTGCCACGTGCCCCGGCATTCCAATAGGGGGTGCCAAGTCCCACAAAGGCAGGCACAAAGTATACGCCGCCGCTGTCGGGCACCTCGGCGGCAATCGCCTCGCTTTCCGCGGCAGAGGGGAGAAGCCCGAGACCGTCACGCAGCCACTGTATTGCGGCGCCGCAAATAAATACCGAGCCCTCTAAAACATAGGTGGTTTTGCTACCTATCTGCCAACCGATCGTTGTAAGCAAGCCGTTTGCAGAGGAAATAGGGGTGCTTCCCGTATTCATCAGCATAAAGCCGCCTGTTCCATAGGTGTTTTTAACATCACCTGCTTCAAAGCAGTACTGCCCAAAGAGCGCCGCTTGCTGATCGCCTGCTGCTGCGGCAATGGTAATGGGAGAGCCGAAAAGTGCGGCATCGGTTTCGCCAAATACGCCAACAGTAGGCATTACGTCGGGGAGCATCGTGCGCGGAATATCAAAAAGCTCCAGCAGATCCTTATCCCACGTTAAGGTGTGGATGTTAAAGAGCATGGTACGTGCCGCGTTTGAGGGATCGGTTGCGTGCACGCGCCCACCCGTAAGGTTGTAGATCAGCCATGTATCAACCGTTCCAAAGAGCAATTCGCCGCGCGCAGCCCTGTCTTGTGCTCCCGGCACGTTTTTCAGGATCCATTGCAACTTTGTGGCAGAAAAATAGGGGTCGGGGGTAAGCCCTGTTTTTTCTTGTATGATACGGTCTTTGCCCGCTTGGCGCAGCGCCTCGCATATTGCCTCGGTGCGGCGGCATTGCCACACAATGGCAGGGCAGATCGGCTTACCTGTTTCTTTTTCCCAAACGACAGTCGTTTCGCGCTGGTTGGTAATGCCAATGCCTATCATATCGGTAGCGGCGATGCCCGCCTTTGCAAGCGCCTCTTTTGCGGTTGCCAGCTGGCTTTCCCAAATTTCACAGGCATCATGCTCAACCCAACCCTGTTTCGGGAAATACTGTGTAAATTCACGCGCTGCCTTTGCCACAATATTGCCGTTGCGGTCAAATATGATACACCGAGAGCTGGTTGTGCCTTGATCAAGCGACATTAAGTATTTTTTCATATCGTGCTGTCCTTTCGGATCATTCTTTTCTTGTTGCGAGAGGAAAATAAACGTCGTACGCGAAAGGTTGGTTCAAAGGATAAGATAAACTCTCCTTTTTCTGTGGATAGCTTTGTCATGGTACCGTAACGCTCACGATAATTTTGCATTGCCGCTACAAAGAAATCCTCGGGCACGCCAAAATATTCGGCAAATTCCCACGGCTCACGGCAACCCGCAAGGGCGGCATCCAGCAATTTCTCAATTCCGATCAAACGGTCAAAAATATGCTCTCTTGTGCGACGCTCCATGCGTGCATCGTTAAGAATATCTCCATAGGAGTGCAGGGCATGTGTGAGCTCCTCACACAGCACCACGGTGCGCTCTGCCTCAGTATCGATCTGCGCACTGATCGCAATGGTATCATCGCAGCAGAGCCCTCGGATGCGCGGTGATATAAAGGGGTATTTTTCGATTACGGTCAGACCGCTTTTTTCTGCCTCATCGAGTAACTTTTCGTACATAGAATTCCTTTCAGTATAGGCAAGAGGGAATAATCCGAACCCGCCCTCAAGCCTTGCTTTTTCGCGCTTTCGGTACTTATCGCTCTTACCAAGTTCGTACTTGGCGGCGATCGCCAAGCACCAAAATCATCAAAAAAACAACGTTTGAGGGTCCCTTGGAGTTTTGAGAAAGCAAATATTTGTAGATGCGAGGGGAATTTTCGCAGTAATATGGGGATATTACAAGGAAATTTCCTGATGCAGATGCAGATATTTGCTTCTCAAAACCGAGTTCGGATTATTCCCTCTTGCCTATTCGCTTGGACTTTACAAAGCGCACAAAATCCTCGATCTCGCGCAACTCCTCATCAGAAAACTCCTCACCCTCAAAGTGTGCGGCTAACGTGTGCGGACGCTCCTGCTCCCAGCCTGTGAGAAATGCAGGTGTTACACCAAGTGCACGCGCAAGCTTTTCAAGCGCTTCGGTAGGGATCTTATCGGTTTGTCCGGTTGCATAGCGGTGAATGGCTGATTTTGCGAGTCCCGTTGCTGCCGAGAGCTCACCGTAAGAGAGATCAAGCAATTTCATTTGTGTGCGTATGCGCTCTGATACAGTCATAATTTACTGCCTTTCTGTGCATATTTCTATCTGAATTGCAGGTGCAAGCGCACAGGCAAATCAGATCTTGCTTCCTTTTTTATTGTAACAGGCGGGAATAAATGTGTCAAGCGGTCGTTCCAAAAATGATACGAATTTACAATTTGTTCATGATACAGTACTTGACAAACGCGGCGCACAGGTATATCATTATGTCGTTCCAAAAATAGAACGAAACGCGTGATCTTGGCGGACGTGTTCACAAAAGCCAAAGGTATTATCACGATATTGTCCCGAAAAAGGGACAACTATTTTTGAAGCAACCGTTCTAAAAATGAAACGACAAGGAGGAAGAAAATATGCCGATTGCAGGAATGTGCCCGTACTTTCGCTATGAGAAGGCGGGGGTTACGTATTGTGAATGTGGGGAGCTTCGCTTTCCCGACCGCCGCGCGAGAAGGGATATCGTATATGCCTATTGCGCACACCCCAGTGATTACAAGCGCTGCCCCTTTAAGTGTGCGCTTGACGGATATTATGAAAGGAGTTTTCAATGAAAAACCAAGAGAAGGAAACAAGAAAAAAAGCGGTTGAGCCGTCGCGTCACCTGCTTGCGGCGCGCGCCAAGGAGATCAAGGTGCTTCGTGAGGATATAGCGGGCTTTAAGGAAAGCGTGCGACTTGCATCTGCCTTTATGGCGCTATTGTCACTTGCCGCTGCGGGTGAGCCCGGTGCGAAAGATGCCGTGCAGGTGTGCAAGGGCGAGGACACATATACCGTTGAAATGAAAAAAGGTGCTCTCGCGCAAGCGCTAAAGGCATGGCAGGTCGAGATCGGAGGGGATGCCGAGCATTACCGTATCGTGTTCCGTCAGGGCAATATTGCCGTGTAAGGGGGCAGATCGATGTCGGAGCAAGGGCGAGAAACCAGAGATGCAAAGCAGATGCTTTTGTCATCCGGTGCGGCGGCGGTTGAGGTGATCGTATCTCTGATGCAGGATAGTGGCTTAAAGCCTGAGCTGCGCCTCAAGGCGGCAGAAAGTATACTCGACCGTATCGGCGGCAAAAACGGGAGCCTTGAGGGGAGTGGAGAGGGCGTGGGCGCCGTTCGATTTGAGGGGGTGCTTGAAGAATGGAGCCGCTGATCTTTTCTCGCCTGCGCCACGAGGTTCCCAATCCAAGGCAGCAGGAGTTCTTTTGCTCAAACGCACGGCATACTGCCTATGGCGGCGCGCGCGGTGGCGGAAAGTCCTGGGCAATGCGCCGCAAAATGGTCATGCTTGCGATGCGTTATGGGGGGCTGCGTTTGCTTTTGCTGCGACGAAGCCTGCAGGAGCTCAGAGAAAATCATATTTTGCCGCTGCAAATGGAGCTGGGTGGCTTTGCTACCTTTAAAAAGGACGAGCGCGCTTTTATTTTCCCAAACGGCTCTCGCCTTACGCTTGGCTACTGTGATGCCGACAGTGACGTGCTGCAATATCAAGGTGCCGAATATGATGTGATCGGCTTTGAGGAGGCAACGCATTTCAAGGAGGAGTGGATCGTTTTTATTTGCACGGCACTGCGTACCACCAAAAGAGATTTTCGGGCAAGGGTCTATTACACCTGCAATCCCGGCGGTGTGGGGCATGCCTATATCAAGCGACTTTTTATCGACCGTCGCTTTGAGGGCAACGAACGCGCAGAGGATTACGCTTTCATTCCTGCGGTGGTTTATGATAACCGCGTGCTCATGGAGGCAGATCCCGAGTATGTATGTCGCCTGGAGGCATTGCCCGCGCACAAGCGCCGCGCACATCTTGAGGGGGATTGGAACGTGTATGAGGGGCAGGTGTTTGAGGAATTTCGCAATGACCCGGGGCACTATGCCGATCGGCTTTATACACACGTGATCGAGCCTTTTGCGCCTCCTGCCGAGTGGCGTGTGTACCGTTCCTTTGATTTTGGCTACGCAAAGCCGTTTTCGGTTGGGTGGTGGGTCAAGGATTATGACGGGCGGCTTTATCGCATACTCGAATTTTACGGTTGCGTGAGAAATGAGGCAAACGTGGGGGTGCGCATGAGCCCTGAGGAGATCTTTCGCGAGATTGCTAAAATTGAGCGCGAGCATCCGTGGCTGCAAGGAAAGCAGATCACCGGTGTTGCCGACCCTGCCATTTGGGATGCATCACGCGGCGAGGCAATTGCCGAAACTGCCGAGCGCTGCGGTGTTTATTTTGAGCGTGGCGATAATCGGCGTGTGGCAGGCTGGATGCAGATGCATAATCGCTTCACCTTTGATGAAAGGGGCGTGCCCATGATGTATATTTTCTCTACGTGTCGGGAATTTTTGCGCACCGTGCCGACGCTGCAGTATAGCCGCACGCACGCCGAGGATGTTGACAGCGATATGGAGGATCACATCGCAGACGAAGCAAGGTATCTTTGTATGATGGTGCCGATGCGCCCCACGCATACCGCCCCACCGCGCGCACCAAAACTGCTGGATCCGCTTGACCGTGAGGTCGTTTATTATGCACACCGCAAGGAAATGCGGTAGGAAAGGAGAAAAAATGAGAAAAAAGAATATCATCACAAAGGCAGAGATCCGCACAGCAGCGGAGCAATTGCTTGCTTGGCGACGCGCAAGGGAAGGTTTTTCTGCACGCGTGCAAGAGGAGGAGGACTGGTATCGCCTTCGTGTAACGCCCCGCGCGCATCGCAACAGCGAGGGGGAGGTGATCGCGCCTACGTCTGCTTGGCTTTTCAATGCCTTGATGCAAAAGCATGCAGATCTTATGGAGAATATTCCGCTTGCCATATGCCTGCCGCGTGAGGAGAGCGACGAGGAGGATGCGCGTGCGCTCTCCGCTATTTTGCCCGTCATCCTCGATCGCTCCGGCTTTGAGGGCTCGTACTCCGATAACATGTGGTACAAGCTCAAGCACGGCATTTGCGCTTGGGGCGTATTTTGGAATACCGAGCTTGAAAACGGCATGGGTGATGTGGACGTCAGACGTGTTGATCTGCAGGGGCTTTATTGGGATATGGGCGTGCGTCATTTGCAGGATTCGCGTGCCGTTTATTTTGTGGAGGAGGTCGACACAGCAGCGCTTCGCGCGCGTTTTCCGCGGTATGACGGCAAGGGAGATACGGGGCTTGATCATCTGTTTTGCGCGCGTGGCAGTGGGGAAGAAACGGTTGCGGTGGTGGATTGGTATTACAAAAAGCGCACCGCAGAAGGGCGCACAGTGCTGCATTATTGCAAGTTTGCGGGGGATACGGTGCTGTTTTCTACTGAAAACGAGGGCAGTTATCCAAACGGCTGGTATGAGCATGGTCAATACCCCTTTGTGCTTGATGTGCTGTATCCCATTGAGGGTACCTCGCTTGGCTTTGGCATTATTGCCGTTGGGCGCGATCCCCAAGGATATATTGACCGCATGGACCGCAATTTGCTCGAATACATGGATTGGGCAACACGTGTTCGCTATTTTTGCAAGCGAAGCACGGGTGTAAATGAGGAGGAGTTTTGTGATCTTTCCCGTCGCATCGTTTCCGTTGAGGGCGACCCTGATGAGGAGCGCTTGCGCCAGATCGAGGTAGCGGCTCCCGATCCGCTTTGGCTTCAGTTAAAGAACGCAAAGGTGAACGAATTAAAGGAAACTGTTGCAAATCGAGATATGCTGCAGGGCTCGACCGAAAGCGGTGTTACTGCGGCGGCAGCCATTGCCGCACTGCAGGAATCGGGCAATAAGAGCATGCGCGATATCATCAGCGCCTCTTACCGTGCGTTTGTGGAGGTTGCGCGCCTTATGGTGGAGTGTGTGCGTCAGTTTTACAGCGAGATCCGTTGTTTCCGCATTCTTGGCAAAAACGGTGGAAATCGCTATCTCAGTTGGTCAAATGACCGTATTCGGGAGAGGATCACGGGTGTTTCGGAAAACGGCTTGCCGCTGACAAGACGCCCCGTTTTTGATATTGACGTGCGTGCGGAAAAGCAAAATCCTTATACCAGATACTCCCATAACGAGATGCTCAAGAGCCTATATTCCTTGGGCGTATTTGATCCTGCCAACGCCCCCGCCGCGCAGATCCTGCTCGATGCCATGGACTTTTCGGGCATTGAGGATATACGTGCACAGATCGCGGCATTTATACGCGAGGGGGTGCAGAATGTGGCTGCAAAAACTGAGAAAAACAAGAGTGAAAAAGAATACACTGCACAGCTTTCACTTGCCGAGCGCGCAATGGCGGGGGCAACGCAAAAACGTGACAACGCTATGAAGGAAGCCGCAATATGATTAAGGTATACGCCACAAAACAGGGGGAGAAATACCGCTTGCTGGTGCAGGGACACGCTACTAAGGGGCAGGAAGAAGGCAGCCTTGTTTGCGCGGCAGTTTCCGCGCTGACAGGGGCACTTGTGAGCTTTGCAACAAGCCACCCCGCTTGCCGCTATGTACGTGCAAGCCTTTCGCGGGGCAATGCCTTTCTTTCCTGTCGATCGGGGCTTAACGAAGCCTATGATATGACGGTTTTGGCTTTGCGGCAGCTTGCCTTGGAGCATCCCATGCACGTGTGCTTTCCTTGTGGGGGCACTTTGGTTAACGACACGGAAGCACTACCCGTGTTATGATGATAGCGACGGAGAAAAGCGGCACACGTATTTGGTTTTTGCTCCGTCTGACACCTTGAAAGAGAGAGGGAATATGAAAGAAATTTTTGGTTTGGATCTCTCGCTATTCGGCGAGAGTGACATGGGTGGAAAGGAAATGCCTGAGCTCACCCGGCAGGCAACGGGCGAGATGATGGAAGCTCCTGCCGCCGAGGAGAACAGTGAGGAAGCGCGAAGGACGGCATTCAGAGGCATGATGGAGGGAGAGTATAAGGATCTCTTTCAGGCATTTTTTCAGGAGACCTTCAATCGCCGCTTTAAGGAGCAAAAAAGCATGATGGAGGAATTGGAGCGTGCGCGCGATGTGGTTGCCGCGGCGGCAGCGCATTACGGTACGCAGGATACGGGGGAGCTTGCAGCCGCTATACGGGCGGAACAAGAAAAAACGGCGCCGACAGAAGCGGTGACAGGTTCCCCCGAGGCTGAGGAAACGATCAGCCGTATCGGCATGGAGGAAAGAATTAAGGAGGCTGTAGACGCAGCAGTTGAGCGTGCACGCAAGGAGACCGAACGGGCAGTAACCGAGAGTATCCGTGCGCGCGGGCTGCGTCCTGCCGAAAGCGCATTGGCTCCCGGTGTCAGTGGGCATTTTGGCAACAGCGCCGCGCGTCTTTCACGCGCCGAGCGTGCGGAAATGGCACGGCGAGCAGCCAAGGGCGAGCGCATCGAGTTCTGACAGATCGCCTTTTTGCAATCGATTAAGAAAGGAAAAGGTATGAACAGTAAAACAAAAATCTTTGACCTGCAGCGCTTTGGTGCAGGCGAGAACATCAACACAACAACTGGCTACGCAAACGCCGAGAACGGAAGCGTAACCGCATATGTAGAGGGTGGCGGGCTTTCCGATGAGATGCGTACCTATTACGCCGATTATCTCATTGACAATGCAGAGCCCAACCTCATTCACGATCAGTTTGCGCAAAAGCACGCCATCCCCAAAAATGGCGGTAAGTCGATCCGTTTTCGCAAATATGATCCGCTGCCCAAACTGACCGCAGCACTTTCCGAGGGCGTAACGCCCACAGGGCAGTCCCTTAATATGGGGGCGGTGGAAGCAACCGTGCGCCAATACGGCGGATACGTGGAGCTTTCCGATCTGCTTTTGCTTGCCGCGATCGACAACAATCTCGTGATGGCAACCAAACTGCTTGGCTCGCAGGCAGGCAGAACCCTTGATACCATTACCCGTGAGGTGCTGTGCGGCGGTACAAACGTACAGTACGGTGAGGATGCGGTAACGGCACGCTATTTGCTTGTCGGCGGTGCCGAGAGCGGCAACCACTACATGACGGTGGATTGCATCAAGCGCGCCGTTCGCTTCCTGAAAAATCAGAACGCCGAGAAGATCAACGGTGCCTATGCCTGCATCATTCATCCCGACTGTGCGTACGACCTCACCAACGATGCGAATTGGAAATATCCGCACCAATATTGCGATACCAAGGAGCTTTACGAGGGTGAGATCGGCATGATCGAGGGTGTGCGTTTTGTGGAGAGCACCGAGGCAAAGGTCTTCCACGCGCCCGACCTTACCCCTACCTCTCGTACCATGAATTGCCTTGCGGGTGCTTACAGCACGCTGGATAGTGCAGGTTCTGTTACCGAGGGCTTTGGTACGGGCTCGAAATACCGTCTTAAGATCGGCTCGGGTGCCGCAGGTCACCGCGCTTCGCGTGATATGATCGGCCGTGCCATTCTTATGTACGATGCGTCCGAGGCATCCTGGCAGTATGCGGAGGTAACGGGTGCCATCTTCAGCGAGAGTGGCGACAACTACCTGTATCTTGACCGCGCGCTTGTAGCAGGCGGCATCGGCAGCACCGATATCACCACGACCACCTCGGATATTCTCTATCCCGGTGAGGCAGGTCTTGGCGGCAGAGATGTCTATGCAACGCTTATTTTCGGTGATAACGCTTACGGCACTACGGAACTGACGGGTGGTGGCTTGCAGCACATTGTTAAGCAGCTTGGCTCTGCCGGTACGGCAGACCCCCTCAACCAGCGTGCAACCGTAGGCTGGAAGGCAACCAAGGCAGCCGCGCGTCTTGTTGAGGCGTTTATGATCCGTATCGAAACCGCCTCCACCTTTGAGGTGGGCGAAAACTGATACCGTTTAGCGCGGTAACGGTAAAAACGGCTGTGTCGTTTGGCGGTTAAGCCGCTAAACGACACAGTTCCAATGAATGAAAGGAGACACTATGCAGGCTAAAGAAAATGAAAAGGTAACGCTAGCCGACCTGCAAAAGCAGATCGAAACGATGCGTGCCGAATATGAGGCAAAGCTTGCCTCGCTGTGCGATGAAAAGAATGAGCGCGCACGCGCCGCGAATGAGCAGGGTGAAAAGTTTAAAAGCTTTTTGCGCGAGCAGGAGGCATGGCTCAACGAGTATGTTGAGGTGCGTTTGTTTAAGGATAATGAAAAATACAAGGATGACGTATATGTTGCCATCAATGGCAAGAATTGCGTGATCAAGCGCGGCGTGTGGACGCGTATCAGGCGCAAATTTGCGCTCCTGCTCGATCAATCCGAGATCCAAGATCTGCGCACTGCTGAGTTGATGGAGCGTGAGGCGGGCCGCTTTGCCGATGAGAGCCGTAGACGCGACGTGTGAGGTGTGCAGCATGACAAAAAATGAGGTTTTGAGCTTTGTGCAGAGCGTAAAGCCGCACGAGTTTGAGCAAGCCGTGATGCTGCGTTGGCTCGAGGAGCTCGAAAAAAAGATCGAGTTTGAGATCCATGAGCGATTTGCGCGTGGAGGGGGCTTTCAGTGTGCAGCCGCCGATAAGCTGAGCGTTCCGCCCCCCTACGACAAGGTCTATTGGACGTATCTTGTTTCTATGATCGAGCTGGTGCAGGGTACACCTCAAACATATGAGTTTGCCAACGGTGTGTTCAAGGAGGCTTACGGGGAGTATGCGCGATACGTGCAGCGCCGCGCAGGGCTTGGTAAGCGCCGCGCATTACGCTAAAAAGGTGGCAGAGTATGAATATGTTTGAATGGTTCGCCGCGAACTGGGAACTGGTAGGCATTTGCTTTGGTATTCTTGTCAATGCAGCGGGTCTTGCCTATAACATTTATAAGTTTTGCTGCACCGGCAAGTTAAAGGCACTTCAGAACATGAGCGCGCTTTTTGAGGCTGCACGGGAGTATGAGCTGCAAGCCGAACAATTTGAGGGATATACCTCTGCTGAAAAGCTGAATTACGTGCTCTCCCGCTTGCGTGTGCTCGCGGCCGATCTTGGGTGCGAGTTTAACGAGGAGGAACTGATTGCACGCATTGAGTCGGACATTGCCTACTCCAAGGGCGTGAACGGCGCGAGCAAGAGTGATACGCTCGAGTGACTGCGCCTGAGACATTCGGCACTCGACATGCTGCAACGCGAGGAGGGTGCCGAGATCTTGGAGGCAGTATTAAAAATTTTAAAAGGAGTTGAAAAGCTGTTTTGAATTATCAGGAAAAGGTCAGCACCCGCCAGGATGTGCGTGTGCTCTTTGAGAAGGTTAAGGCAAACCCTGCCGTGGCGCGTTACCGCGGTTATACCGAAACAAAATCCTACGGCTGGGATGAGGCGGCAGACGATTACGTCAAGTGCGAGGGCGAGGTTTGGTTCGATAACCCCTCGTATGATGCCGATTTCGTAACGGTGGGCACAGCCAACGAGGAAAGCAGAGAGCTGTTTGATGAGCAGCTTCTTGCACGTGATGAAACCATTGCAACGCTATCCATGGAGCGCGATATGCTTCGCCTTAAGGTAGAGGAGCTTACGGGCGCGCTTGCCGTTGCTGAGGAGGAACGGGAGAGCGCAGTTGCAAAAAAGGATACCGTTTGTGCGATCCTTTGCAATTTGCGTGCCGTGCTTGAGGCAGTGCTTGCGTACAAGGCGGAATAAATTTCACGGTGTGTTGCGCGATTTCGCGCAACACACTTTTTATGTATAAAAATTGGAAAGGGCGGAAAAATAATAACAACGGAAGGGAAGTGGAAATATGAAACAAGCGTTAAAGGCCACAAGCTGTGGAATACATGCCGCCGCCTCAGTTGTGGGAAAAATGGAAAAGCTAGGACCGCTTGGCGGCGTATTTGATCTGCATGGCGATGACGATAGATTTGGGCAAAAAACCTGGGAGAAGGCTGAAGCGGAAATGCAGCGCTTGGCGCTCAATACCGCCCTCGCCAAGGGGAAGCTGCATGAGCAGGATTTAGATGCCATTTTGGCAGGCGACCTTCTCAATCAGTGCGTGGGTGCGGCATATGGCTTAAAGGATTTCAATGTGCCGTATTTTGGGCTTTATGGGGCTTGCTCTACGGCGGCGGAGGGGCTTATTTTGGCATCGCTTCTTACCACAAACGGTTATTTTGAGCGCGCGGCTGCGGTTGCCTCCTCGCACAACTGTACGGCAGAGCGCCAATACCGTTCTCCGCTTGAGTACGGTGCGCAGCGCACCCCCACGGCACAGTGGACCGTAACGGGGGCTGGCGCCTTTATTGTGGGGGGTGAGGAGAGCGCAATGGCACTCATTCGCGGTGTTTTGCCCGGAACGGTGATAGAAAAGGGCATTAAGGATGCCGCTAACATGGGCGCGGCAATGGCGCCTGCGGCAGCCGATACACTTTTGCGCTTTTTTGGAGAAAGCAACACCGTGCCTGAGGATTTTGATCTCATCGTAACGGGTGATCTTGGCTATGAGGGTGGCGCGATCCTTTGCGATCTTATGGCGATCGAGGGTGTTGACATCAGAAAGGTATATAATGATTGCGGCATGATGATCTACAGCCGTGACACACAGGATACCCATGCGGGCGGATCGGGGTGCGGATGCTCCGCGGCGGTCCTTGCCTCTTATCTCTTGCCCAAGCTTGCAACAGGGGCGCTTAGGCGCGTGCTCTTTCTTGGCACGGGTGCGATGATGAGCCCGCAGATCATTCAGCAAGGAGAGTATATCCCCGCAATAGCACATCTGGTCTGTCTTACTTCAAAGGAGGAAAAGGAATGGAAATTGTGTTAAGATTGCTGTGGGCGTTTTTGATCGGCGGTGCCTTTTGCGTCATTGCGCAGATTCTCATCGATAAAACCAAACTAACGCCGGCACGTATTTTGGTAAGTTTTGTTGTGGCAGGTGTGTTGCTTGGTGCGGTGGGGCTGTACCGACCCTTGGCAGAGTTTGCAGGCGCGGGTGCCACTACACCTTTAACGGGCTTTGGATACCTTATTTATAAGGGTGTGAGAGAGGCGGTCAATGCCAAGGGGCTGATCGGCGCGTTCACGGGAGGTCTTTCTGCTGCGGCGGGGGGCACGGCCGCAGCACTTGTGTTTGGCCTTGTTGCCGCTGCCATTTGTCGGGGCGGCAAGCCTCGCGGTTAAAATCGATCAAAAGAGCCGCTTGGCAAGGGTGTCGCGGCTCTTTTTTTGCTTTTTCGGAGGGCGCAGACAAAAAACGAGGATTTCAAAGCATTTTGGAGCATTTCGGAGAAAAGCGGAGTTTTTCTGCTTATAAATCCAAAAAGTTCGGTTTTTTTCGGGCAGATTGCGTGAGATTTCGCCTGTTTGTGATTTTTTGTGAAAAAACTATTGCAATTTGATACAGTTTATGTTACAATACCGCTGTGATATGGTTTCGTTGCTCTAAAACCTTGTTTTAGCGAGCCATTCCGAAATTTTTTACCCAAGGAGTATGAATGCGGAATGAACAACAAACTGATCGAGTTAAGATCTATTGTAAAATCCTTTGACGGCGAGCAGGTGCTTTGCGGTATCGACCTTGACATTCATGACAAGGAGTTTGTAACGCTGCTTGGCCCTTCGGGCTGCGGCAAGACCACGACCCTGCGTATCATTGGCGGCTTTGAAACGCCCGATACGGGTGAGGTGGTATTTGAGGGCAAGCGTATTAACGATGTGCCCCCCTATAAGCGCGCCGTTAACACGGTGTTTCAAAAGTATGCACTCTTCCCGCACCTGAATGTTTACGATAATGTAGCATTTGGCCTTAGATTGCAAAAGGTTAGCGAGGAGGAGATCCGCGACCGTGTGCGTGAAATGCTGACCATGACGGGGCTTAAGGGCTTTGAGATGCGTAAGCCCACTACGCTTTCGGGCGGACAGCAGCAGCGTGTTGCTATTGCACGCGCACTGATCAACCGTCCCCGCGTGCTGCTCCTCGACGAGCCGCTTGGCGCGCTTGACCTTAAACTGCGCAAGGATATGCAAAACGAATTAAAGCGTATCCAGCACGCCACGGGCATCACCTTTATCTACGTTACGCACGATCAGGAGGAGGCGCTCTCGATGTCGGACACCGTGGTTGTCATGGCTGACGGCAAGATCCAGCAGATCGGCACGCCTACCGACATCTATAATGAGCCTGTTAATGCCTTTGTTGCAGATTTTATCGGCGAATCCAATATTCTTGACGGTGTAATGCTTGGCGATAAGCGTGCACGCTTTGCGGGGCACACCTTTGACTGTGTTGACGGCGGCTTTGCTAAAAATGAGCAGGTTGATATCGTGATCCGCCCAGAGGATGTTGACGTGGTGCCTGTTTCGCGCGGCATGCTTGCCGGTACGGTTTCCTCGGTTACCTTTAAGGGCGATTACTATGAGATCATTGTGGATATCGCAGGCTTTAAGTGGATGATCGAAACATCGGATTATGTAGCTCCTGATGAAAAAATCGGTCTTTACATTGAGCCGGATGCCATTCACGTCATGAAAAAATCCGAATATTCGGGCAAGTTTGGCGACTATTCTACGTTTTCTGAGGAAATGGAGCATCTCTCCGATCCCGAGCTTGAGGTTGAAGAGGAGGTCGTGTCCGAATGAAACAGAAACGCTCTTTGCTTGAAAAGGCAGCAGCGGTTCCCCATATGGTATGGATCGTGCTCTTTATTCTTGGGCCGCTACTGTTCGTTTTGTATTTTGCGTTTACCGATACCAAGGGCAGCTTTTCGTTTTCCAATATCGAATTGCTCACCTCGTATTCGCACATCTTCTTTTTGTCCATTTGCTTTGCCTTGGTGGCAACAGCTTTTTGCCTGCTGATCGGCTACCCTCTGGCGTTTGTGATGGCACGCGCCAAGCCCTCCTCACAAAAGCTGCTGATGCTGCTTTTGATGCTGCCGATGTGGATCAGCCTGCTCATTCGCACCTATTCCTTGATGACCCTGCTTGATAACGGCGGCTTGGTAAATAGCTTGCTTACCGCAATGGGCCTTGATACCGTTTCCATCGTGGGTACGGGCGGCGCGGTCATTCTCGGCATGGTGTACGATTTTCTGCCATACATGGTGCTTCCCATTTATACGTCGATCAGTAAGCTCGATAAGCGTTATTTGGAGGCGGCTGCCGATCTTGGCTGCAACGGCTTTCAAACGCTGTTTCGCGTGGTGCTGCCCTTGACGGTGCCCGGTATCGTGTCGGGCATCACTATGGTATTTGTGCCCTCGATCTCCACCTTCTACATTTCGCAAAAACTGGGTGGCGGCAACTTTGATCTCATTGGTGATACCATCGAGCGTCAGTTTAAGTATGCTTCTACTTATCATATCGGTGCGGCGATCTCGCTGGTTATGATGATTTTGATCCTCATTTCCATTGCGGTAATGAATCGCTTTTCCGACGGCGACGGGGAGGAGATGATCGTATGAAAATTCTTTCCCGTACATATATGTGGGTGGTATTTGCCCTGCTTTACGCCCCCATTTTGGTGCTTGTGATCTTTTCCTTTAACGACGGCGGGTCGCTCTCTGCCTACACAGGCTTCTCCTTTCGCTGGTATGGAGAGCTGTTTCGCGATCAGGTAGCACTGCAATCGCTGAAAAATTCCTTCTTTTTGGCGGCTTCTTCCTCTTTGCTTGCAACAGTGATCGGTACGTTTGCCGCGCTTGGGCTTGACCGTATGCGCAACCGCTACGTCAAGGGTGCTGTAAATTCTGTCACCAATATCCCCATGATGAACCCCGATATTGTGACGGGCGTATCCATGATGCTGCTGTTTGTGGCACTTGGCGGTATGCTGGGCCTTGGCGACGTTCTTGGAAAATGGACGATGCTGATCGCCCATACCACGTTTAGCCTGCCTTATGTGATACTGTCCGTCATGCCGCGCTTTAAGCAGTTTGATAAAACGCTGCGCGAGGCGGCCCTTGACCTTGGCTGCACACCTGCCCAAAGTTTTTTCAAGGTGGAGCTGCCTGCCATTGTGCCGGGCATCGTTTCGGGGCTTGTTATGGCGTTTACGCTGTCGCTGGATGATTTTGTCATCAGCCACTTTGTCAGCTCCCCTGATTTCCAAACCCTGCCGCTATACATCTACAACCAGACCGCGCATAACGTCAAGTACAGTATGTATGCGCTTTGCACCCTTATTATTGCTACCATTCTTGTGCTTTTGCTTGCCGTTAATTTTGCGGGCAGCGTGGGTGATCGCACCAAGCGCAGAAGGGAGGCACTAAAATGAAAAAAACAATAACCGTTTGCCTGCTTCTTTGCATGCTGGCATTGTTTTTGCCCGTGTTTGCTTCATGCGGCGGTGGCGATGTTGTAACGCTTTACGTGTATAACTGGGGCGAGTATGTCTCCGACGGCACAGAGGGCTCGCTTGATGTGAATGCTGCCTTTGAGGAATGGTACGAGAGGGAATACGGCGTGCGCGTTAAGGTCAATTATTCCACCTATTCCTCCAATGAGGATATGTACGCCAAGATCAGCAGCGGTGCCGCAAATTACGACATCGTGATCCCCTCGGATTATATGATCGCGCGTATGATCGAGGAGGGGCTGCTGCGTGAGCTCGATCTTGCCAATATTCCGAATGTCGAATATATTGATTATTCCCTTATGTTTGGCGATGAAATGCCCTATTATGACCCCACCAATTCCTATTCTGTTCCGTATACGTACGGCACGGTCGGTATCATTTATAATACCACCATGGTCGATGAGGCGGATCTTGGGTCATGGGATATCATGTGGAACGAAAAATACGCAGGCAACGTGCTTCAATTCAACAACTCCCGTGATGCGTTTGCCACGGCGCTCTTTAAACTCGGTTACAGTGTGAATACCGAAAACGAGCAGGAGTGGCGCGATGCGCTGGCGCTTCTCATGTTGCAAAAGCCGATCGTGCAGGGATACGTTATGGATGAGGTGTTTAATAAAATGGAGAACGGCTCTGCCGCCATTGCACCCTATTACGCAGGCGATTTCTTTACCATGTATGCGGATAATGAGGATCTTGCCTTCTGCTATCCCGAGGAGGGCACCAACGTGTTTGTTGATGCCATGTGCGTGCCTACCTCCAGCCAAAATCCTGAGATTGCGGAACGCTATATCAACTTCATGCTTTCGGGAGAAGCGGCAATTGCCAATGCGGAATATATCTGCTATGCTTCGCCCAACAGGCTTGTTTTGGAGGACGAGGATTACCGTGCCACAATGGAGGAGATACATCCCGATGCCATGAAGATCCTTTACGGTACTGAGGATATCCCGATGGAGTTTTATGAGAATCTTCCCGAGGAGCACTTGATGATGGTGAACTCGCTGTGGGAGGAGTTGAAGATTGAAAGCCCTATCAACACCTCTATTATCGTGATGGCGGGTGCTATTCTTGGCACAAGCGTTGGCGCAGGTGTTTATTTTGCCGTGCGCGCAAGAAAACGCCGCAAGATCGTTGCTACGCTTTGGCACAATTAATTTAAAGTAAAAGGTGCTGCCCTATATGGGCGGCACCTTTATTTGTGCTGTGGCAAGAAAAGCTTTGCAAACAGTGAAGCAGACAGCACGGCAAGCGCGAGATTTTGCCCGTATTTGAGCAGGATGCAGGAGGAGAGGGAGAAGAGCAAAAAAAGCGAAAGATAGGAGGTTATCGAAAGGACGCGGTCTGCCGTTTCGCCCTCAAGGAACTGTGAGAGCGTTGCGTGCAGTATTCTGCCGCCGTCAAAATCGCTGATTGGCAGAAGGTTAAACAGCGCAAAGGAAAAGGTTGCGTCGCGCATCGCAACGGAAAGCGCACCGCCGTGCGGCAATAAAAATACCCCCAAAAGCAGTGAGAAAAGCGGCCCTGCCGCGGCAAGCAGCAGCTCTTGCCGATAAGAGGGAATAAAGCGCGCGGGGTATATTTTGGCACCGAACAGGTCGATCTCCATTAACCGAATGGGAATATCAAGCAGCCTTGCGGCAACAAGATGCCCACATTCGTGAAAGAGTGCGGCAAGCAGCGTGGCGCTCAGTAGCAGGCTTTGATCAAATGCCAGCAGAAAAAGGAAAAGAAGTGTAGCGGGCGCAATTCTAATTTTCACGGTATCACCTCGGGGCAATTCTATGCATGAATGCTCGTCAGTTTGATTGAAAAAATCTTTTTGCTCTTTTCAAACGCTTTGCAATATGCTACAATATAATTAAGGGAAGGGGGGAGCCATATGGTAAAGAGATCTTGTCGGTTTCAAACGCCGCTCTCGGTTACCGTAGGGCGTGTGCTCTCACTTTTGCTTGGCTTGCTTTTGCTGTTGCGCGTCGTTACCTCTCTTAATTTTGCTAAGCCCGATGAAAACTACCTTTACGTGTATGTGCTTGATGTGGGTCAAAGCGATGCGATATTGCTAAGATGCGGTGAGAAAACGATGCTGATCGATGCCGCCACCGCCACCGAGGAGCATGCGCTTCGTGCCGAGCTTTCACGTTACAGCATAAAGCATCTTGATTATCTTGTGCTCACGCATCCGCATGAGGATCATGTGGGAAATGCACGCTGGGTCATGGAAAACCTTGCGGTGGAAACAGTGCTTTTGCCTGCCGCAGGAAGTGAGGATTTTATATATGATCTCATTTGTGATACGGCGGCGCGCTGCTCTGTTGCAAAAACGGCAGAGGCAGGGCAGGCATTTTCGCTTGGCGGCGCTAAGGTGGATGTGCTTATCGCAAGCGGCTATGGCGATGCCGTAACCGAGGAGGATGCCAATAACGCCAGCACTGTATTGCGCGTGCAGTTTGGTGAGCAGGTGTTCTTGTTTATGGGAGATGTACAAGCCGAGGCGGAATTAAGCTTGCTTTCGGCATACGGCGCGCAATATCTTGACTGTGATTTTTTAAAGATTGGGCATCACGGCTCTGCTACCTCTACTACCGAGCTGCTTTTGGCAGCCGCCACACCAACCGTTGCGGCTATTAGTTGCGGAAGGCAGAACACATACGGATTTCCGCATGAGGCGGTACTGCAAAATCTTACCGCCTTTGGCACACATATCTACCGTACCGATCAAAGCGGCACGCTGGTGTTCGGTACCGATGGCAAGGAGCTTCGCCTTATTCCACCAAGCACGAAAGGACTTTCTTTATGAATGATAAAAAAACAGCACCCGTGATAGGGCGTTTTGCCCCAACACCCAGTGCAAGACTGCATCTTGGCAATTTGATGTGCGCATTGGTGGCATGGCTCTCGGCACGAAAGCAGGGGGGCAAGATATTGCTCCGCGTAGAGGATCTTGATATCGCACGGTGCCCCTTTATGGGTGAAAATACGCGCTATATGCTGGATGATCTTGCGTGGCTTGGGCTCACCTTTGACGGCGAGGTGCTCTATCAGTCGCAGCGCTCCGATATTTATGAAGCATATTTTAAAAGGCTGGGGGAAAAAGGGCTGATCTACCCTTGCTATTGCTCGCGCGCAGAGCTCCATGCAGCCACGGCACCGCATCTTTCCGATCACACACCGATCTATGACAGAAGATGCTTGCTGCGCGCCGCACGGGGAGAGTTGCCGCCCACGGGGCGCACTCCTGCATACCGTGTGCAGGTGCCCGATACTGAACTTGGCTTTGTTGATTGTATTGCCGGGGAATATCGCGAAAATTTGCTGCGTGATTGCTCTGATTTTGTGGTCAGACGTGCCGACGGCGTGTTTGCGTATCAGCTTGCCGTGGTGGTTGACGATGCACTTTCGGGTGTCACGGAGGTGGTACGCGGCAACGATTTGATTTTCAGTACGCCGCGACAGATCTATTTGCAACAGACATTGGGATTTTCCACACCTACCTATTGCCATATCCCACTGCTTGTCGATGCCAACGGACGCAGGCTCTCCAAGCGAGAGGGCGACGGATGTATGGAAGTCGTGAGAGAAAAATATAAGGATCCCGCCCCCGTGCTTGGCGCACTTGCCGCGGCGCTCGGTTTGCTTCCCGCACCGGAATCTGTGTCGCTTTTAGATCTTGTTGCGCTCTTTGATCTTGCCAAGATCCCTCGGGATACTGTAAAACTGCCCGAAGGATTTTAAGGCGCAAAAAAACTTGAAAAACTTTTCAAAAACCCCTTGACAACCGCCCCGCAGTTATGTATAATAGTAGCGTTGTCTAACACAACATGCGGGCGTGTGCGGCTTCATTCCGCCACACCCACAAAATATGCGGGCGTGGCGGAATCGGCAGACGCGTGCGTTTAAGGGGCGCATGATTCCTATCGTATGGGTTCAAGTCCCATCGCCCGCACCAAACACAAAAGGGAGCACCGAATGGCGCTCCCTTTTGTGTTTGCCGCGGCCGCTGTGCGGCCTTGAACCTAGAGGTTGCCGTTTTTTGCATAGCAAAACGTTGGTGTTTAACCATCGAGGCAATCCTTCAGTTTTTCGCCGAAGGCGAAATCATTTGCCGCCCGATGGAACTTCAAAATTCGCAGTTAGTGTGATGGCGGCAGAGAAGAATGCCGAGCTTGCCCGTGGCAAGTGGCGGCGTTGCCGCCAAGGTGTTCTTCAAGCGTGTCGGCTATGCCGACTAAGCGGGTCAAGTCCCATCGCCCCCAATCGGGTGCTCTTTTTGCTTTTGTGCCGCCATTACTTTTCAAACCTTGGCACGGGAAAAGACGCGGAAATTTATTGCCGCAGGGCTTATGGGGTTCGACTCCCGTGAGGCTAAGCGTGCCCTACTCGGTAAAATATGTCAATATTTTGTAAATTTTGAAAACAAAAACAACATAATTGCATTTAATTTACATTTTATACTTGTATAAATCTTTAAAATATATTATAATGCAGGTGTAAAACTTTTTTCTTAGGAAAGGTGATCATGATGAACACACAAAAGGTACAACGCAAAGAGAAGTTTATTCAGTTTGGTGAGGGCGGGTTCCTCCGTGGCTTTGCCGATTGGATGATCCAAAAAATGAACAAAAAAACCGATTTTGAGGGTAACGTGGTCGTAGTACAGCCCATTGAGCAGGGCATGTGCGACATGCTTACCGCACAAAACTGCAATTATACGCATATCATTCGCGGCGCTGAGGGCGTTGAGAAAACGTTTGTTGACGTGATCTCTCGCTGCGTAAAGCCCTACGAGGATTTTGAGGCTTACCTTGCGCTTGCCGAGAACCCCGATGCACGCTTTATCATCTCCAACACTACGGAGTCCGGTATCGTATTCCGCGCTGAGGATAAAATGACCGATGCGCCCCCTGCAAGCTTCCCCGCAAAGCTTACGCTCCTGATGAAGCGTCGCTTTGACCTCGGGCTTGGCGGCTTTATCCTGATTCCCTGCGAGCTGATTGACCGCAACGGTGACAACCTCAAAAAGACCGTGCTGCAGTATGCAGACCTTTGGAACCTTGGTGCCGATTTTGCCGCTTGGGTGGAAAAGGAGAACGTGTTCTGCAACACGCTTGTTGACCGCATCAACACCGGTTATCCCAAGGGCGAGGCGCTTGACCTTGGCTATGAGGATAACATGGTAAACACCTCCGAGTTCTTCCACCTTTGGGTTATTGAAACCGATTACGATCTTGAAAAGGAGCTGCCCTTCACGGCGGCAGGCCTTAACGTGATCGTTACCAAGGATGCCCTTGAGCGTTACCGCACAAGAAAGGTTCGCATCCTCAACGGCGCACACACCTCCATGGTGCCCTATGCTATGCTTTCGGGCCTTGAAACTGTTAAGGACTGCATTGAGGATAAGAAAATGAACGAGTTCCTCACCGCTTGCCTGTTTGAGGAGATCATCCCCTCGCTTGATATGGCAAAGGAAGAGCTTACCGCTTACGCAAAGGACGTGCTTGTTCGTTTCTCGAACCCCTACATTAAGCACTACCTTTCCTCTATTTGCCTCAACTCCGTGAGCAAATTTAAGGTGCGTGTGCTGCCCTCCATTCTCGGCTACATCAAGAAGTATAACAAGATGCCCGAGCATCTTTTGTTCTCCTTTGCAAAGCTCATTGAGTTTTACAAGAAGGGCACACCCAACGATGCACCCGAAGTAATGGAATACATGAAGAATGCAACCGTGGCCGAGATCCTCTCGAACAAAGAGCTTTGGGGCGAGGACCTTAGCGCATTGATTCCCGAGGTAGAGAAATATGAGAATTCATCCCTCTGATAATGTAGAAGTACGCGCCGACGGTCACAAGTACGCGATCGTGGCGATCAAGTCGGGCGAGAACGTGATAAAATACGGCTTTCCCATTGGTCATGCTACCAAGGATATTGCGGTAGGGGATAAGGTTTCTCCCGCAAACCTGCGCTCCAATCTTGCAGGCATGGGCGATTGGGTATACGATCCCGCAAAAACCGTTGAGGTTGGCACCAAGGCAGGCACGTTTATGGGGTACGTACGCGCAAACGGTGACGTTGGCGTTCGTAACGAGCTGTTTGTTGTACCTACTGTTGGTTGTATCAATGACGTGGCAAAGGCATTGGCAGAGAAAAGCGGTGCTAAGGCGTTAACACATCCTTACGGCTGCTCTCAGCTTGGCGGTGACCTTGAAACCACGCAAAAAATTCTTGCCGGTCTTATTACGCACCCCAATGTTGGCGGTGTGCTTGTTTTGGGTCTTGGCTGTGAGAACAACCTGATGATCGACCAAAAGCGTGCACTTGGTGCATACGATGAAAAGCGCGTGCGCTTTCTTACTATTCAGGAGTGCGAGGACGAAATGACAGAAGGTCTTGCCATCCTTAATGAACTCCGTGAGCAGATGAAAAACGACGTGCGCGTTGAGGTTCCGCTCTCCAAGCTCCGCGTAGCAGTAAAGTGCGGCGGCAGTGACGGCTACAGCGGCATTACGGCAAATCCGCTTGTGGGCAGAACCATGGAGATCTTTGCGGCATACGGTTCAACCGTTTTGATGTCTGAGATGCCCGAGGTGTTCGGCGCAGAGCAGCTTCTCCTTTCCTTTAGCAAGGATAAAGAAGCGTTTGACTGCAGTGCCGGTATGATCCGCCGCTTCAGACAGTATTTTATCGACCACGGAGAGGGCATTGCCGACAATCCCTCGCCCGGTAATATTGCAGGCGGTATTTCCACGCTTGAGGAAAAGTCGCTTGGTTGCGTGCAAAAGGCAGGCAAGGTACCGCTTTGCGGCGCGCTTGAGTTTGGTGAGGTTCCCCCCGCTGACGGCGGTCTTTACCTCGTCAACGGTCCCGGCAACGATATGGTGGCCGTGACCAATCTGACGGCATCGGGCGCACACATCATTCTCTTTACCACAGGCCGTGGCACGCCCCTGTCGGGTGTCGTTCCCACGATGAAGATCTCTACCAACACGCCTCTTGCTAACAAGAAGCCGCATTGGATCGATTACAATGCGGGGAGCCTGATGGACGGCGCTGACATGAACGAGCTCGCTAAGGGTCTGTTTGATCTTTGTCTTGACGTGGCAAACGGTAAAGAAACCAAGAGCGAGGAGCGCGGATATTACGACATTGCCATTTTCAAGGATGGCGTGACCCTTTAATCACAGGAGGGTATATCATGAATAACGAGGTCGTAGAACTGTTCCACGGCGAGGCTTGCCACGACCTGCTTTATCAAAACATGAAGCAGGAACTTGCATTTGCCGAGAATGTAGATTTTGACACGTGGAAAAAGGCGCTTCGTGAGAGATTCCTTGAGGTTACAGGTGTTAACAGGGTCGAGCAAAATGCCGCTCCCTCTCGCAACATTGAGATCGAATACGAGCAGAAGATGGAGGGCTACACCAAGATCCGCTTTACCTTTGAAAGCGAGATCGGCACGCGCGTGCCCTGCTGGTTGCTTGTGCCTGATACAGGCAAGGAAAAATACCCCGTGGCAATTACGCTGCAGGGGCACTCCACCGGTGCGCACAACTCGGTGGGTGAAATTAAGTTTAAAAAGGATGCCGAGTATCAAACACGCGGTAAGTTTGGCATTCAGGCGGTAGAAAACGGCTATGCGGCGCTTTGCATCGAGCAGCGCGGCATGGGCGAGCGCAAGCCCACCGCCCCCACGCGCAAGGCGCCCAGCTGCACCTATACGGCACTCACCGCCCTGCAGCTTGGCAGAACGCTGATCGGCGAGCGCATGTTTGACGTGCGCTGTGCCATTGACGTGCTTTCTGATTTTGCCAAGTGCGACACTGATAAGATCCTGATCACGGGCAATTCGGGCGGCGGCACGGCATCGTTTTACTGCGCTTGCTATGACGAGCGCATCAAGCTCTCTGTTCCCAGCTGCTCCTTCTGCCCGTATCATGAATCTATCCTCGATATTTATCATTGCGCTTGTAACTACATCCCTTCTGCATATCGCTATTTTGAAATGCAGGATCTTGCAGCGCTCATTTCTCCCCGCCCCCTTACGGTCGTTGCGGGGCGAGAGGATAAGATCTTTCCCATTGAGGCGGTAAGACGCGGTTATGAAACCGTGAAAAAGATCTATGCGGCAGCCGGTGCCCCCGATGCTTGCCAATTGGTAGAAACCCCAAGAGAGCATTGGTGGTGCGTGGATATCGTATGGCCCACCATAAATGCCGAGGTAGAAAAGCTCGGCTGGAAATAAAAAGGAGAAACGGATATGTACATTAAGGACAATTTCTTGCTTACAAATAAGACTGCAGAAAAGCTGTATTTTGAGCATGCCAAAGACATGCCCATCTTTGACTATCACTGCCATTTGCCTGAAAAGCAGATTCTTGAAAACAAGCCCTTTGGCGACGTGTTTGAGATCTGGCTGGCGGGTGACCACTACAAGTGGCGCCTGATGCGCAACTATGGCATTGATGAGCAATTTATCACAGGAAATGCCTCCAATAAGGAGAAGTTCCTCACCTACTGTCGCGTGCTTGGCACCGCGTTTGGCAACCCTCTGTATCACTGGTCGCAGGTGGAGCTCAAGGAGTTCTTCGGTTGCGAAAAGGAGATCAACGAGGCAAATGCCGAGGCGATCTGGGAGGAGTGCAACACTTACATCAAAGAAAAAGCTCTTACCCCCCAAAAGCTGATCGAGGGCTCTAACGTAAAGCACCTTTACACCACCAACGAGATATTTGACGACCTCACCACCTTTGAGGAGATCGCCAAGAAGGATTATAAGTTTACGGTAAATCCTGCCTTCCGTGCTGACCGCATCATGAACATTGATGCCGCACCCTACAAGAGCTACATCGCACGTGTTGAGGCACTCACGCACCCCATCAATACCCTTGCCGACCTTGAGCGCGCCATTGAGCAGCGTCTGCAGGCATTTATTGCCGTTGGCTGCCGCGCCAGCGACATTGCGCTTGAAAAGGTTTGCGCAGTAGCTGATCCTGCGGATGCCGCGGCAGTTTTTGCTAAGGTAATGGCAGGCGAGGCACCCACTGCCGCTGAGGCTGAGACCTTCAAGGGCTACTTCACCTACTTCCTCATGAAGCTTTACGCAAAATACGGTATTGCTACCGAGCTGCACCTTGGCGCAATGCGTGACAACAACGCGATCATGATGGAGCGCCTTGGTCACGATACCGGCTTTGACAGCATTTCCGATACGAACAGCATCGGCCTGCTGTCAAGATTGCTTGACCGCCTGAATGTTGAGGGCAGCCTGCCTAAGACCATTCTCTTTAACCTCAACCCCAAGATGAACTGCGAGATGATGACCCTCATCGGTTGCTTCCAGTCGAGCGAGGCACGCGGTAAGATGCAGTACGGTCCTGCTTGGTGGTTCCTTGATAACAAGGTTGGTATGGAAAGACACCTTGAGGATCTGACCGCTACGGGTCACCTTGCTGTGTTCGTTGGTATGCTGACCGACAGCCGTTCCTTGCTTTCTTACCCCCGTCACCATTATTTCCGCCGTATTCTTTGCAACTATCTCGGTGATATGATGGAGAAGGGTCAGATGACAAACGATATGGCACTTGTTGGTAAGGTGGTTGAGGATATCAGCTACAACAACTCTGTTGCTTACTTCGGAATGAAGGACTAACCTATTTTATGACGCTTGTTTTGACTGCTGTCAAGGCAAGCGTCATTTTTTGTGCTTGAAAGTTTCAAAAAGGACTTTCCAAAACCGTATTTTTGTGTTATACTATTATAAATAATGTAATGAAAGGGGGCGGTGGCTACGGAAAACTTTGATGCGTACAAATTGCTTGGCAAGATCGATTCACCAAGCGATCTCAAGGCGCTTGCCGCGGCAGATCTGCCCCTGCTTGCCAAAGAGATACGGCAGTATTTATCTTACCGCGTGCGAGAAAACGGCGGTCATCTTTCCTCAAATCTGGGTGTGGTAGAGCTTACCATGGCGATCCACCGCGTATTTTCTACGCCCCAAGATCACGTGATCTTCGACGTGGGGCATCAAAGCTACGTGCATAAGCTTATCACGGGCAGAAAAGCGCAGTTTGACACCCTGCGCCAAGCGGGTGGACTTTCGGGCTTTACCAAGCGAGCGGAGAGCGAGCACGATGCTTTTGGCGCAGGGCACAGCTCTACGGCAATTTCCGCCGCGATCGGCATGGCAACCGCAGATGCCCTTAATGGGAGTGATGCCTACACCGTGGCGGTGGTGGGTGACGGTGCGCTTACAGGCGGACTTGCTTATGAGGGGCTGAATAACTGCCGCAGTGATCTTCGCCTTATCATTGTGATCAATGAAAACGAAATGTCGATATCCCCCAATACCGGTGGACTTTCCGAGCATCTTTCGCGCATCCGCAGCTCGAAAAAATATATCAGTGCAAAGGCATTTACCTCGCGCACCCTGCGCGCCTTGCCGCTTATCGGTAAGCCTTTGTATGTATTGCTGCGCTTTATCAAAAAGCGGGTAAAGCGTCTTGTGTATCAAGAAAATTTGTTTGAGCAAATGGGGCTTCGCTACTATGGCCCTCTTGACGGAAACGACATCGAGGGGCTGATTGCATCACTTTCCTATGCCAAGCAATGCGGTGGCAACACCGTACTGCACGTAAAGACCCAAAAGGGCATGGGTGATAGCGAGGCGCAGGCAAGCCCTGATCTTTATCACGGTGTTGCGCCGCAGGGCAAGGAGCCCGCCGCGCCCACGTTCTCAGAGTATTTTGGTGGGGCACTTTGCCGCATGGCAAAGGATGAACCCGATCTTTGTGCCATTACCGCGGCCATGAGTTATGGCACGGGACTTGAGCCTTTTCGTGTGGCATATTCCAAGCGCTTTTTTGACGTTGGCATTGCCGAGGGGCATGCCGTTACCTTTGCGGCGGGTCTTGCGGCAGGCGGCAAGCTTCCCGTAGTCGCGCTTTATTCAACTTTTTTACAGCGCGCATATGACAATGTTTTACATGATGCCGCATTACAGCACCTACCCTTGATCTTGGCGATAGACCGCGCGGGCTTTTCTGCGGCAGACGGCGCAACGCATCACGGTGTATATGACGTGTCGCTCCTTTCGGGTATTGCGGGTGTTCGCATTTTTGCACCCGTTACGGGCGAGGGAATTGCAGCATCCCTCAATGCCGCACGCAAAAGGGGTGGCGTTTGTGCCATTCGTTACCCAAGCGGTGCCCAGAATATGGCACTAAGAGAAGCGTTTTATCCCATGGGCGTCAGCGAGCATGATGCACCGCGCGTGCGCGTGTGGGAAAGCGGTAGTGCGCCGCGCGCAACCGTCGTGACACACGGGCGCATTGCAGATCAGGCACTTGCGGCGGCGCGCGCATTGCAAGCCGAGGGCTTCTCCGTGCGCGTGTTGCTTTGTGAATATCTCGCGCCCTACGAGGAGCTTGCGGCGGAGGTCGCTCCCCATTTGGCGGGTGAGGCGACGCTCTTCCTTGAGGAGGAGATCCGCTCGGGCGGCTTTGGCGAAAATCTTGCGTCAGCGCTTAAAAATCATGGCACGTTGCATGAAAATTATGCCATTATTGCGGCAGAAAACGGCTTTGTAACGCCCACAAGCGGACAAACGGTGTGGCAGGCGGCAGGCGTGGATGCCGAGGCACTTTGCCGTACTCTGCGCGATCTTTTAAAGAATAAACAGTAAGGAGAACAGGACGATGATCTTACTCGAACGCACCTCTGTGATGAATTTTGAAAATGCCATTCGCGGCGCACGCAACCCCATGAACAGCTGGGCACGCATGGATAGCGGATATGATGAAAACGGCAACTTTTTGCTTGGTGAAAACGATCTTAATCTTGCAAAAAACCTTGCGCACGCGGGGAGCGATCACCGTAAGTATTTGCGTCAGGTCTTCGTTTCGGTAGATATTACCGCCCCTCTTTATTGGTGGAAGGAATTTGATACTTATAAGGTGGGCACGGTTGCAAATTCCACCTCAACCATGCACAAGATCCACGCAAAGGCATTTGAACGCAGTGACTTTTCGTATGATCGCCTTGATGAGGGAGGACTTGCGGCCTTGGATGCGCTTATAGCGTATCTTGAGTGCGAGCGAGAAAAATTTGTAGAGGATAAGGCAAATAAGCAGGCATGGCATAACATGATACAGCTTTTGCCTTCTTCTTACAATCAAATGCGCACGGTTACCATGAATTATGAAAATCTCATCAATATTTATTATGCGCGCCGTTCGCACAAGCTTGCCGAGTGGCACACGCTTTGCGATTGGATCATGTCCTTGCCCTATGCAAAGGAATTGATTGCCGTAAAAGAAAATTAAAATAAGGGTGGCAGCTGTCAGCAGCTGCCACCCCTGTGTTTTTGTAGGTAAGAAAAGAAAATATTTCCAATTTTTGAATAATACATCGTTTCCTTGGGCATCCTTTTCGTATCGAAAGGAGTTTTTTATGAAACGAGCATTTGGATTTTTTTTAGCGGCGATGCTTTTGGTAGCCGCATTTGCCATTTTACCTATACACGGAGAGGCGGCAGTTTATGACAGTGTGATACGCCTACACGTGCTTGCCAATTCCGACAGCGATGAGGATCAGGCGCTAAAACTTACGGTGCGCGACGCGGTGCTTGAAAAGACGCAGGAAATATTAAAGGATGCCACCACGCGTGATGAGGCGGAGCAAATACTTGGGCAAAATCTGGAAGCGATTCGCCTGTGCGCCGAGGCATGCGTGCGAAAACAGGGCAGTGCCGATGCGGTTGCCGTTTCGCTTGGCGAGGAGAATTATCCCACAAGAGAGTATGAAAATCTCGCTTTTCCCAGCGGAGAATATCTTTCGCTGCGCGTGATGATCGGCGAAGCGCAGGGACAAAACTGGTGGTGTGTGCTCTTTCCCCCGCTTTGCCTGTCTGCCGCCACCACCAAGGCGGAGGCAGAGGAGATCTTTCTTTCAGCGGGCCTGACGGAACAGCAGTACCGCATTATCACAGATAGCGACAATGCCAAATATAAACTCAGGTTTAAGATATTAGAGGTAGCGCAGGATCTGTTTGATTAACAAATAAAAAGAACAGGCTCACACAGTGAGCCTGTTCTTTTTTTTGTTGTTAAAGCATAACAAACCCCGCAATGGAAAGCGCGAAGCAAAGGATAACCGCGGGGTCGGAGAGTGCATCAAGCACGGTGTGAAATTGCATGTTGTAGGGTACGGCACGGCGCGGATCTTGAATACCTTGCTCATCACGCATGCGGTAAACGCGCGCGCATGCGCGGCAGAAAAAGAGAAGCGAGACAAGGAGCATAATGATAAAGATAAACAGGAAAAGCTGCACCGTTCCCGTGTATTCGTACAAGGCATTGAGATAAGGCTGTGCGATTAAGGAAATTACATTATAAAGAACATGCAAAATAGCCGTTGCCCAAAGCGAGTTGGTGGCGTAAAGTACTAAGCACAGGAGAACCCCTGCGTATAGGTAAGAGAGCAGATTGGAAATATCAAAATGCAGGAGCGCGAAGAGGAGTGCGCTCATCAAAACCGCGCGGAATGCGCCGCGGCGCTCATATTCTACGGCAATAATGCCGCGGAAAAAGAATTCCTCGAGGAGCGCGGGGAGTACCGCGCCGCCAATTAGTAAAAGGAGAGATTCCCACGCTGCTTGAGGTCGCGCGGTATCAAAGGCAAGCACGCTGTTGCCAAGTGTTTCCATGCCGCCTGTCAGTAAAGAAAGCAGCAGGCAACCCGAAAACAGCGCAAAAAACGCGGCAATCATCAAGGGCGTGCATCTGCCACGCGGAAAATGTAAGCGGAGCGCGGCGGTATAGCCTCTTCCGCGAAAGGTCAGATAGGCAAGGGCGGGCAGTAAAAATGCCACACACGCGACCAGAGGTGTGCTAAGCCAGGTTGCGTCGGCAAAAGGCAATCGATCAATAAACAAACGGCAAAAAAACAGCAAAAGGAAGGCGGCAAGTGCCATAAATCCTACCGTGCGTCGCTCTTTTTTGTAGGGCGGACGCTCGGGAATCCATTTTGACATATCAAAGCGCTCCTTTCTCGGTCATAATGCTTTCGGGATCAATTAAAAAGTCGTATGTGCCATGCGGCAGGGTGTCAAAAACAAACTGCTCATAAAGCGCAAACAGTGTTTCGCCCTCAAAATGGGGCAAAAAGCGGTCATAAAAGCCGCCGCCGTAGCCAAGCCGTGTGCCATCTCTTGCGGCGGCAAGGCCGGGCACCAGGCACAGCGTGCGTGCAGTAGGAGTAGCCTCGGGCTGTTCGGCACGGGGGGCTAAAATGCCAAAGCAATCCCGCGTGAGATTTGCTTGCCCTGTGTAAAGTAAAAAACGCATGCCGTTTTTGTCGCAATGCGGCAAATATACGGGGATGCCACGGGAAGCAGCCAGCGCCAAAAGGGGCGTAAGGTCGGGCTCTCCGCGCATGGGCAGATAGGAAAGCAGTGCATTTGCCGAAAGGAATGCCGGGTGCGCTACTATGTTTTTTATAAGTGCCGCATCAAGCCGTGCTTTTTCCTCGGTCGGAATTGCCATGCGCTTTGCCAAAAGCGCGGTACGTAGTGCTTTTTTGTCTGTCATAGCGTCAGTCGGCAATAACTGCGCGGCGCAGCTCCTCGGCGGCTTCTTGCCCCTTGAGTGCTGCGACCAGCGCAAGACCAAATTCAAGTGCTACGCCCATGCCTGCGGCGGTAATGATGTTTCCGTCACGCACTACGCGCTTGTCTGAGATATTAGCACCTGTAAGGTGATCTTCAAATCCGGGATAGCATATCGCCTCCTTGCCCGCAAGCAGGCCGCGGTGCCCCAAAACCATGGGGGCGGCACAAATGGCGGCGATAAAGCTGCCGTGGCGCACAGCCGCCTTTAAGGCGGTATCTACCACGCGGCTTTCATCAAGATGCTTGGAGCCGGGCATGCCACCTGGGAGAATGATCATATCGGGTTTGCTATCGGCATACATACCTTCAGGAATATCTGCCGCTACGGTAATGCCATGTGAGCCGCAGATCATTTCACCGCCAATGCCAACCGTTGTAACCTCAAGCCCCGCACGGCGCAAAAGATCTAGGGGGCAAAGTGCCTCGATCTCCTCAAATCCGTTTGCCAAAAACAAATAGATCATACGTTGCTCCTTATGCCTTTTCGCCGGCAAAGAAATCAGTAAGGGCTGTCAGTGCAACCGTGTGCTCCTCGCGTGTGGCAAGATCCTTGATCTTTACCGCACCGCTTGCTTGCTCGTTGCCACCCATAATGACAACGTGGCTGTAATGCTCCTTTGCCGCAAAATCGATCTGCTTGCCAAACTTTTTGTTGCCAAGATAAAGATTGGCACGGATGCCACCCTCACGAAGGGTGCTGACAAGCGCGGTGTATGCTTCAAGCGGCACGTCGTCAAAGCGTGTGACAAGCACCTTGGTGCCGTCATTCTCAAGATCGGGTATGAGCGCGTGTGTGGTGAGGAAGTTTTCAAGCGTGACGTCGCCCATGCCGTATCCTACACCCGAAATTTTGGCGTTTTTCTGAAAAAGCCCCACGAGATTGTCATAGCGACCGCCGCCAAACATGGCGCGGTTGTTTTCGGGTGCCTCATCAAAGACCTCAAATACGGTTCCCGTGTAATAGTCAAGACCGCGAATGATGCCAAAGTCAAACATGCAGTATTTCAAGAGCCCTGTTTTCTCAAGGGCATCGAAAAGTGCGCGCAGTTCCTTTGCGCCCTCGCTTTCGGGGCAAAGGGCGGTGGCAGTCATGACGTCCATTTTGTAAAGTGCATCGATCTTGGCAATTTGTGCATCGTTAAGCCCCAAGGCTTTGAGATCTGCCTCGTAATTCTCGCGCGGCACCTTGTTCTTGCGGTCAACAACCTTAGAAACCTTACGGCTACCCTCAATATCGGTTCCCGCAATCGCGGCGATGGCATCATTGAAAAAGCGGCGGTTGTTGATGTGCACGCGGAACATCGTTTCATCAGCACCAAAGGCGCGCAACAGAGAAATGGCACTCTCAATCACGTCAAGGTCGGCTTCAAAGGTGTCGCAGCCGAAAATATCAACATTTAACTGCCAAAACTCACGAAGTCTGCCGCGCTGCGGGCGCTCGTAGCGGTACATATTGGAAATGCAAAACCACTTTAAGGGATAGTTGAGCTCGCCCATCTTTGCCGCTACCATGCGGGCAACGGTGGGGGTCATTTCGGGGCGGATGGCAAGACTTCTGCCACCGCGGTCGGTAAAGTTATAGGTCTGCTCCTTGGCAAGCTCCTCTCCGCTTTTTGCGGCATAAAGGTCAAGGCTTTCAAGCATGGGCCCGTCGTATTCCTCAAAGCAGGCAAGTTCAAGCGAGTTTCTGATTTTGCCAAAAAACCAATTTCTCAGTTTCATTTCGCGCGGATAAAAATCACGCGTACCCTTGTAGGGCTGGGTAGAAAGTTTAAAATCCATAAGGGGGTCCTTTCCCGTTTTTAACGGATATAAATATACAAAATATATTATATCATAAAATTTAATGCTTGTCCATACAAGAAAAAAGATTTTCCATGCCCTTTAAAAAAGTTGTTGCCAATAGCATGCTTGCATGATATAATAGAATTGTGAAAAGCCATGCTGCAATGAATTTTGGAACGAAACAAAGTCATTCGTGGCGATAATTGGAATTTTGTATTTTAAAATTGGAAAAATTCATATAAAATTTGGAAAAGGAGAACCTTGCATGGAAATGTTTTTTGATAACGGGGCAAGTGAGCAGGCAAAGCTGACCAACGAGGAGCGCTTTATCTCGATCTTCAGGTCTAAGATCCGCCGCGAAGGGTCGGAGAAGCTGCTTGACTATCTTTGCTCTGATAACTGTGATTTTTTCACTGCTCCTGCCAGCACGCGTTATCACGGCGCTTACCCCGGCGGACTGCTTGAGCATAGCTTGAACGTTTATGACTGTCTTTGCGACTATCTTGCACGCCCCCGTGTGCGTGATGTCTACGGGCTCGATTATTCTGAGGAGAGCATTGCGATCGTGGCACTACTGCACGATCTCTGCAAGATCAACTTTTATAAGGAGAGCACGCGCAACGTCAAGGAAAACGGCGTGTGGAAAACGGTGCCCTTCTATACCATTGAGGATGACCTCCCGTACGGGCACGGTGAAAAGTCGGTATACATCATTTCGGGCTTTATGCGCCTGACAAGGGATGAGGCATTTGCCATTCGGTATCATATGGGCTTTTCGGGCAATGAGGATAACAACACCGTGGGTGCCGCGTTTGCCAAATTTCCGCTTGCCATAGCGCTTGCTACCGCTGATATGGAGGCAGCCTATTTCATTGAGGGAAGCGAGAAAAAATAATGGCGCGCGTGGGGATTGATAAAAGGAGTGAGCCGCAGCTCTCACAGCAATGCGAGCGCCGTGTGCGTGTGCTTTTGCACGTGCGGTATCTGTTACCTCTGCTCTCGGCACTGCTTGTGGTCGTTGTAGGACTTTTTTACAATGTATTTGCCGTACAAAACGGCAAGCGGGTGCAACTCTGTGTGCTGCGTCTTTGCTTCAACACCTTAAAGAGCGCGCGCGCGTATATGATGGGTGCTGAGGTCGTGGCAGGTGTGCGCAATTTTTATCTCGTGCTCATGATCGGTGCCGCCTGCTTTATCGTTCTTTTTTTGCTGTCGGTGGTTCATGCCGTCTTTGCCATATATATGCTTTATCGCACACTCTGTGCGCGCGCGGCGGGGGATAAAGAAGCGGAAAAGCGCACCAAGGTGCTGTTTCGCGCCGTTTTTTCCAACCGTGTCGTGATGTGGATCTCAAACGCACTTGTGCTGCCCCTTGCCTTGTTTCCCGAATTCTTTTCCTTTGTGTGCGCCCGCTTTTTAACGGTAAGCGGTGGCAACACCTTCTATCTTCGCTTTAACACAACGGCGGTGGTGGCGGCGGTTTTTGCCTTGCTTACGTTGGTGCTTGCGCTTTATCTTCGTCGGTATGAGCGCGCGGTGGGGCTTGACCTTTTCTTTATTGAAGAGGAAGGGGATGAGGAGGAAGAGTGGGAAGAGGACTGCGATGAGGCACAGGACGATGCAGATGCCTCTGTGGATGAAAGTGTGTAATCACATAGATTTTTGACGAATTTTCTCATAGTTTTTCACAAAAAAATAATTGTTTTTTTATAAAACCTATTTATTTTTCACAAAAAACGTGGTATAATGGAACTGTACCAAGCGAGCGATACCTCCCCGGGTACAGAAAGGCGGAAGCTGATATGAAGATTACCATTAGTGGAAAGCAGATGACCGTACGCCCATCCTTGAAGGATTTGACCGAGAAAAAGCTGGCACGCTTCAATCGTTTTTTCGGTGAGGACGCGGAGGCACTTGTTTCCTATTCTTGCCGTCACGATCAACAATATGTAGAAATTACCATATATTACGGAGGCACGATCTTCCGCTGCGAGGAGGGGGCAGATACCTTCCAGACAGCGATAGACCAAGCCCTTGATTCGCTTGAAAGACAGATCAGAAAGAACAAAACTCGCCTCGAAAAACGCCTACGTAGCGGCGCTTTTGATCCCATTCCCGGTGACATGGAGGAGGAAGAAGAGGGCGAATTTAGGATTCGCACCAAGTATATTCCCGTCAAGCCCATGTCGGTTGAGGAAGCCATTTTGCAGATGAATCTGCTTGAGCACCAGTTTTTTGTATTTCGCGATGCCGAAACCGAAAAGCCCGCTGTGGTCTACCGCCGCAAAAACGGCGATTACGGTTTAATTACTGAGGAATAAAAACAAAAAGAGCACGCAAGGGCGTGCACTCTTAGCGGAGAAATTATAAGCCAGCTTGCTTGAATGGCTCAAAATGCTTCGCAGTAAACAAATAATTAACGCCGATAGATTTTACGATCTGTCGGCGTTTGCTATTCGATAAATTGGAATTTGTCTTATTGTCAAATCAATTTGAATTTAAAGGTCTATGTACATAATTGTTGATGAAGTATGGAAACCCACTCTTTTATACAAAGGGATTGCTTTCATATCTGCGGAATTGAGTATTGTTTTAATTCCAGATTTTTTGCCTTCTTCAATAAGGTATGTAAGCAGTTTTTCCATATACCCTTTGCCTCGGTATTCAGGCATTGTGTAAACAGCACATAGCTTTGCCAC
>JAFVTV010000048.1 GCA_017502975.1 Clostridia bacterium
AGGAATTCTGCCAACGCCTGCGGGGTCTTCGTGATTTTTTCAAAGTTGTTCATACTTTGCCTCCCAAATAAAAAATAAATGCGATCGGATTTGCCCGAAAATCGGGTCAAAAACCTTTCGCATTTATTGTATTATTTTTTAAAAATATAAAAAATGAGTTTTTATATTGACTTTTGAAACATCAAACGTTATAATGATTATATGTATGCTTGTCGCATTCTGTCTTATCATACAGAAAAGGAAAGCTTTGTCTGACGTAAAAGAAGTCTCAGGCTTGTTGCTGATAAAAGCAGCTGCGCTTCCGCCTCCGAAGTTTGAGGTGCTTTTCCTGTGTTTGAAAATGCGGTTACAAATTGATCTATTTCAGTGAGGTGACAAAATGTCAAATATCTGTTGGCGAAAAATTTGGAAAATAGTGGCGTTGGTGTTTGCCGATCTTGCGTTCCTGCTATTTTCCTTACTTCTTGCACATGTGCTGCTTACCGGCAGCACAAGAAATATTTTTGAGCACATATTTGGTGTTTTGGGTGCTACTGTTCTGACGCTCTCGGTATTTGCACTGTGCGGCTTTTATAACATGTCCCTTAAAAATGCGGGATTTGAGGAAATGCTGCGCATTTGCCTTGGCGTGCTGGTGGCAATGGTTCCCAACATACTTTTTCAGCACCTGATCACAGGATTTCGCATGCGCGAGATCATTCTTGCGTTTGTGTTCCTTTTTGATCTGATCTGTATATCGCGCTATTGGTCGCGCTTTTCAAACGCGTGGCGCCATCGCTTTGTTGGCAGAAAAGAGAGAATTCCCGTTATGGTCATCGGTGGCGGTGAAGCCGGTGCCACGATCATTCGAGAAATGAATACCTCCAACAAGATCGCGTACAAGCCGCTTTGTATTATTGATGACGATCCCCAAAAGTTTAATACACGAATCTGCAATGTGCCTGTTGTGGGAAATCGCAACGATATTGAGAAAGCTGTTGTCAAATACGGTGTGGAACAAATATTTGTTGCGATTCCCTCGGCACAAAGGCGGGCGATCAGTGAGATCTGTGAGATCTGTGCGCGCACCAAGTGCCGCGTGCGGATCTTGCCGGGAATGTACGAGATGATCGAAGGCACGGCAATGACACATCAGATGCGTGATGTCAGCATTGACGATCTGCTCGGCCGCGAGCCGATCAGCATTAACACGCGTGAGGTTTTTGGCTATATTGAGGGCAAAAACATTTTGGTTACGGGAGGCGGCGGATCGATCGGCAGTGAGCTTTGCCGGCAGATAGCCGCACACAATCCCGCCTCGCTTACCATTTTTGATATCTACGAAAACAACGCTTATGATATCGAAATGGAGCTGCGTCGTAATTTCCCGTATCTTGATCTTAAGGTGCTCATCGGTAGCGTGCGCGAGGTAAGACGTGTAAACGACGTCTTTGAGATGGTGCATCCGCATATTGTATTCCATGCGGCGGCACACAAGCACGTTCCGCTGATGGAAACAAGCCCCGCAGAGGCTGTCAAAAACAATGTGTTTGGTACGTATAATGTCGCTAAGGCGGCAAACGATTTCGGCGCAGAGCGCTTTGTTATGATCTCTACCGATAAGGCGGTGAATCCCACCAACGTGATGGGCGCCACAAAGCGTATTTGCGAAATGATCGTGCAGAATTTCTCACGGCATTCCGAGAAAACCGATTACGTTGCGGTTCGATTTGGCAATGTGCTTGGCAGCAACGGCAGTGTGATCCCACTGTTTAAGCGTCAAATTGCGGAAGGCGGTCCTGTCACAGTAACGCATAAGGATATTATCCGTTATTTTATGACCATTCCCGAGGCTGTTTCGCTTGTGCTGCAAGCGGGAGCGTATGCTACGGGTGGTGAGATCTTCGTGCTTGACATGGGTGAGCCGGTGCGCATTGTGTCGCTTGCCGAAAATTTGATCCGCCTTTCCGGCTATACGCCCTATGAGGATATTCAAATTGTCTTTACGGGTCTGCGTCAGGGCGAAAAGCTTTTTGAGGAGCTGCTCTTGAACGAAGAGGGAATGAGAAAAACTCCCAACAAGAAAATTTACATTGGCAATCCCATTCAGATCGATAGCGCGTTGCTTGATCGTACGCTCGATCAGATGCAGGCTGCTACCGCAACGAATGATAACGTAACGCTGCTTGCGCTGATCAAGGAGCTGGTTCCCACTTACCGTGCCGATAAGCGTACCAATGCGGCAATCTTTAAAAATAAGGAGTAAACCATGAACGAACAGACAAAAACAAACGAAATAACTCTGAGCTTTTTGGTGACAGTTTTCACCAAACGATTGATTCTGCTGATGCTTGCTCTTGTTGTGGGTGCAGCGGGTGCGTTTGCCTTCACAAAGGTCTTTGTTGATCCCGTTTATTCTTCCACTGCCGAATTTTCGGTAGAAAACACTTCTATCGAGGCGGGCGTTATGAACAGCGGTTACCAGGCAGGTGCCGCGCAGTATGCCGCAAACTATGCAAACGAGGTAAAGGGAAATGTATATTTGAGCCAAATTTTAAAGGCATACAACGAGGAGTACGGCAAAGATCTTACATTGAAGCAGCTTAGAAAGAAAATTTCAAGCTCCTCTAAGAGTAGCTTGCCCGTGTTTACGGTAAAGGTATCTTCTACTGATCGTCAAGAGGCGTTTGATATTTTGCAGGTTATCGAGAGGATGACGCCCGAGCTTGTCCTCAATGAAAATACCAAGGTCTATACCAATGTAAAGCTGATCGAATACGGTTCCTTGGCAGAAACGCCCGATTCTCCCAACACTCTGCTTAACACCGCTATCGGTGGCATGCTTGCCTTTATCTTTGTCTATGTGCTGTTCTTCCTCAAGGCATTCCTTGATAAGACTGTATATGATGAGGATTCGCTTAAAAACACTTCCTCCGGAATTCCCGTGGTGGGCCAGATTCCGAGCTGGAGCAATAAAAAGGCGGAGGATACCAAGAAACACAGCGCGCAAGTGTTGGATACTCCCAATGCTTCGGGGCATATTCAACGCAACTACGACCATCGCTTGCTTGCTGAGGAAACACCGTTTTCTATTTCCGAATCTTTTAAAACGCTGCGCACCAATTTGATGTATGTGGCGCTAAAGGACCATCAGTGCCCGGTGTTTGCCGTTACCTCCGGATTTGCGGGGGCGGGTAAGAGCCTTGTGATTGCCAATGTTGCCGTTAGCTTTGCGCAGCTTGGCAAGAAGGTGCTTTTGATCGACGGTGATATGCGTTGCCCTGTGCAGCATAAGATTTTTGATCTGCCTGCAGATCAACACGGCCTTTCCGAGGCTTTGGCGGGCATTGACGAAAATCCGCTTGAGGCTTGTGTTACAAAGAATGCGTATGAAACGCTTGATGTAATGACTTGCGGTCATATTCCGCCCAACCCTTCAGAGCTGTTGGCATCTGAAAGAATGCGGTCCTTGCTTACTGCGGCAAAAGAAAAATACGATTATGTGTTTATCGATCTGCCTCCGCTGCTTGAAACGGCAGATGCAGGTGTTTTGACTTCTGTGGTATCGAGCTATATTATCGTAGCGCGCGCAGGTTATTCCAAGGTCGATGCGATATCCGAGGTTATAGATAAGCTTTTGGCAACGCGTGCCAATATCGCAGGCTTTGTGCTCAATGATGTAAGTGCAAAGGGCTCCTACGGCTATTACTCGCATTACAGCAATTATAATAAATACGGTAAATATGTTCACCGTACCGAAAACAAATCCGAACAATAAATTTTACTGCTGAAGAAAACAAATGATGAAAACTGTCATACGGAAATACGGTGCAGAGATATTTCGCATGGTGCTCTGCGTTTTGGCGTTCCTTGCGGCAGTGCTCACAGGGGGCGATACCGAAAGGATCGCCCCCATTGCGGTGGCACTGATCTGTATACTCTCGCTTGGCCTATTGCTTCTTAAAAGCACAAAATATCTGACATTATTATTCTTACAGCTTACTTTGTTGCTCATCTTTTGCTACGATTCCTTTTCTGTTTTTATTCAGTACATTTGGCTTTTGCCCGTTGCACTTGTCGGCATGGCGGTGTATCTCATGCGCAAAAAGCCTCGCTTTTCTTTTGGGGCATCGGTTTTGCCACTTGTGGCGGTCAGCGTAGCCACGCTGCTTGGCGGTGTTGGCATGATATCCGCTTCCGATTATTTTCGGCCTGCCTCACTTGTGTTTATGGCAGGGCTTGGCCCGGGCCTGCTCTTCTCCTATTGGATTATGAAGAGCGAGCTGAAAACAAAGGAAGATCGTGAATCCTTTATGCGTGATCTTTTGTGTTGGGGCATGACTGCCGCTGCCATTGTGTTTTGGTATATGCTGCCCACCGTGATCGAAGCACGCGCGTTTTGGGGGTATGAGCCTCCTCAATGGAGCAATAATATTGCAACCATGCTGATGATCGCCTTGCCTGCCGCACTCGCACAAAAAAGCAGAGGCCTCAGACACTATGCTTTGTTCTTCATTATGTTTGTTGCTACGGTGCTGGCGGGTTCTCGCGGCGGTCAGCTCTTTGTGGGAATAGAACTGGTGGCTTGTTGCCTTTGGGCTTTTTGTGAAGAAAAAAACCGTGTAAAGAAAATTTTGAACGGTGCTTGCTTTGTTTGCATTTGTGCTGCGGCGGTAGGCTTAATTGTTCTGCTTTATTATCATCCGGATATCGTGAATTTCGCAAATCAAAATGATGCGCGCTGGAAGCTGCTTGCACGCGGCTTTGAGGATTTCGGTAAAAATCCGCTTTTTGGCAGTGGCATCGGATATCGCGGCAATGCAGACCTGTTTAACGGTAAGCAGGGAACAATCAATTGGTACCATATTTTCATTTCACAGGTCGTAGGCGGACTTGGTATCGCGGGTATTTTGGCATGGAGTTATCAGCTCTATACGCGTGCTTGCCTTTCTCTTCATGTATGGCGCACAAAAGAGTTTGGCTTTGCGCTTTGCTATTTGGGGCTTTTTCTTATGTCTATGGTAAACCCCGGCGAATTTTGCCCCGTTCCCTATGCTTTTTTGGCAGTCTGCTTTTTTGCGGCAATTGAAAACCGTATTGAGGAGCAGGGTGTACTGCCGTTAAGAAGGCTTTATATGCCGTGGCGCAAATAAAAAATGGCTCAAATGCAAAAGCATTTGAGCCATTTTTTCACGATTCGAGTTGCTTCCCGAGAAATCCTGCCGCCGTTTGAATAAGCTTGCTTTCCACATCGGAGGCAGGCATGGTTCTGTCGTTTTTATCACCCGTTGTAAGGGATACCACGCAGCCAATGATATCGCCTTCTGCAAGGATCGGCATCGCGCAGCTTACGGTATGACTGCCGCCCTCCGCGATTGCGGGGATGCGCTCCATGCCGTCACGCCATACATACATAGAACGGCTCTCGATGATCTTTTCAAGCGCCTCGGATACCGATTTTTCGCCGTATTCCTTTCGCGGCACACCTGCTGTGGCGATCACGGCATCCCTGTCGCAGATCACAACGCTAAGTGAGCAGGTCTTGTGCAGTGTTTCGGCATATTCGCCCGCAAAAGCGGCAAGCTCGCCAATGGGAGAATATTTTTTAAAAATGACCTCGCCCTCGCGGTCTGTATAAATTTCAAGAGGGTCGCCCTCGCGGATACGCATGGTTCTTCTGATTTCTTTGGGGATCACGACGCGACCGAGATCATCGATGCGCCTGACGATTCCTGTTGCTTTCATATATAAAATCTCCTTGTGATTTTTAATGTGTGCCGTGTTAGTATCTGCAAATGCAGGAGATTTATACTTTTATGCTCACAATTATGGAATAATGTGCAAACCGTATTCACTTTTATGTTGAATTGTGATATGATAAACATGCAATTTTCATTTAAATCTGCAAGGAGTAGCAAAATGATCGTTTCGTTGATTGGAATTTTTGGGGACTTGCGTTGCTGATCTATCTTGCCTATAAGGGCTGCTCAATCATTTGGGTCGCTCCTGTCTGTGCTGCGCTGGTTGCACTTCTTGGCGGCATTGCCGTCACGTGCCTGATGAATCTGCACCAGCTAAAGGAGGTGCTGCCTGCCTTTAACGCCGGTGCAAACGGGTCGCTTGCGGCGATCATGAATACCTCTTGTGCCGTTGGCTTTGGCGCGGTTTTGAAGATCGTTCCCGGCTTTGCGGTGCTCAAAAACGCCATGCTCAATATGCCCGGCTCCATTCTCTTTTCTGAGGCAGTTGCCGTTAACGTTCTGTCGGGTGCCACGGGCTCGGGCTCGGGCGGCATGTCGATCGCGCTTGAGGCACTTGGCCCCGTATATCTTGCCAAGGCGACGGAGATCGGTATGAATCCCGAGTGGCTGCACCGCATTGCCTCTATTGCATCGGGTGGCCTTGGCACGCTGCCGCATAACGGTGCGGTCATCACCCTGCTTGCCGTGTGTAACTGTAAGCACAAGGAGTCATATGCCGATATCGGCGTGACCTGCTGCCTGATTCCAACCGTGGTTTCCCTGCTTATGGCGCTGGTGTTTGGCTTATTTGTTTAAAATACATAAAGCGGAGTGAAATTCACTCCGCTTTTTTTGTGTGCCGCATTGTATATTTTTTGTCAAAGACCTTGACATGAAAAAAGCAAAGGTATATAATAAAAAGTAATCTATTTTATAGAAAGCAATGATGCTTTCGGTTATTGGAGGCTTATGATGAACAGAGTATTTAACTTTTCCGCAGGTCCCTCTATGCTCCCCCTGCCCGTGCTTGAAAAGGCAGCGGCAGAGCTGATCACATACGGTGATTCCGGTATGTCCGTTATGGAGATGTCACACCGCTCCCCTGATTATGAAGCAATCATTGCTGATGCTGAAAAGATGCTTCGTGAGCTGATGAACATTCCGGAGAACTATAAGGTGCTCTTTTTGCAGGGTGGCGCTTCTACCCAATTTGCGGCAGTTCCGCTGAACCTCATCGGTCGCACCGGCAAGGCTGACTACGTGGTTTCGGGTCAGTTCTCCGGCAAGGCATTTAAGGAAGCGCAGAAGATGGGCTATGACGTTGTTTGCACCGCCACCAGCAAGGAGGATAACTTCGACCACATTCCCGCCCTTACGCGCGATATGTTCCGTCCCGATGCCTCCTATGTGCATATTTGCTACAACAACACTATTTACGGCACAAAGTATGCCGACATTCCCGACACGGGTGATATTCCCCTTGTTGCCGACATGTCCTCCTGCATTCTTTCCGAGCCTGTTGACGTGAGCCGCTTTGGCGTGATCTACGCAGGCGCGCAGAAAAACATGGCACCTGCCGGTCTTACCATTGTTATTGTGCGCGAGGATCTGCTTGATTATGCCGACCCCAAAATGCCTACCATGCTTGAGTGGAAGACCATGGCAGAGAACGGCTCCATGTATAACACCCCCCCTTGCTACACTATTTACGTAGCAAAGCTGGTTTGTGAGTGGCTCCTTTCGATCGGCGGTCTTTCTGAAATGAAGAAGTACAACGAAAAGAAGGCGGCTGTTCTTTACAATTACCTGGATAGCCAAAACTACTATATCGCTCCCGTAAAGAAGGATAGCCGTTCGATGATGAACGTTACCTTTGTTACGGGCGATGCTGAGCTTGACAAGAAATTTGCCAAGGAGGCTGCTGCTGCAGGCCTGAAGAACCTCAAGGGTCACCGCTCGGTTGGCGGCATGCGTGCTTCTATTTACAATGCAATGCCCAGCGAGGGCGTTGATAAGCTGGTAGCGTTTATGAAGGAATTTGCCGCTGCCAATCCCAAGGCTTGAAAGGAAGCAATAAAAATGAAAAATATTCTTTTACTTAACAAAATTGCCAAAGTGGGCACACAGCGACTTGACCCCACCGTATATCAATGCGGTACCGATGTCAGTGCACCTGTTGGTATCATGGTTCGCTCTGCTAAACTTCATGATATGACCTTTAACCCCGAGTTGCTTGCCATTGCACGTGCAGGTGCGGGTGTAAACAACATTCCCGTTGCACGCTGCGCTGAGGAGGGCATTGTGGTGTTCAATACTCCCGGTGCCAATGCAAACGGTGTAAAGGAGCTTGCGATCTGCGCACTGCTTCTTGCTTCTCGCGATGTAGTGGGCGGCATCAATTGGGCACGCTCGCTTGCGGGCACTGCTGACGTTGCTAAGCAGGTCGAGGCAGGCAAATCGCAGTTCGGCGGCACCGAGATCAAGGGTAAAACGCTTGGCGTTATCGGCCTTGGTGCCATTGGCGGCTTGGTAGCAAACGTTGCCGTAAAGCTTGGTATGAAGGTCGTTGGATGTGACCCTTACCTTTCTGTTGCGGGCGCATGGAACCTTGATCACCATATTGAAAAAGCCACCACGTATGAGGAGGTTTATCAGAAAGCTGATTACCTCACGCTTCATGTGCCTGCCACCGAAACAACCACGGGCATGATCAACGCGCAAACAATTGCACAGATGAAAAATGGCGTAAAGATCATCAACCTCGCGCGTGCAGAGCTTGTAAATGCAGCTGATCTTGCCGCAGCCATGGCAAGCGGTGCAGTTTCGGCGTACGTAACCGATTTCCCCACCGAGGAAACGGTTTCCATTCCTGGCGCTATCGTGATTCCGCATCTTGGCGGCTCTACGGAGGAATCCGAGGACAACTGTGCGGTAATGGCTGCTGACGAGCTTGACGAGTACATCCGTTACGGCAATATCCGCAACAGTGTAAACTATCCTGCCGCATCAATGCCTGTATCGGCAAAGGTGCGCGTTTGCGTGCTGCACGCAAACGTTCCCGCTGTGCTTGCAAACGTGTCTTCTGTTATGGCAAAGGATGGCATCAATATCGAGAACATGCTCAACAAATCCAAGGGCGACAATGCTTATACCATTCTTGAGGTAAACGGTGAGGTTACCGAGCAGGCAGAGAATGATATTCTTGCACTTGACGGTGTGCGCCGCGTGAGAACCATTCGTTTTGCATAATAAGAGCAAAAGACAAAGGGGAGTGCCGATCGGCACTCCCCTCATTTATTCTATTTTTGGTATCCCCCTTGTCAAAACGGGAAAAATATGTTATAATTACTGTAATTAGTATAATGGAAAATGTCGCTTATGCGGCGGGAGGTACTTTTTTGATTATCGCACTTGAAAATGCCAGACACGAGCTGATCGATATGCGTGAAAAATTGCAGGATCTTGGCGGGGCGCTCCGCGTGGAGGATCTTGCCGCACGTGTGGCGGAGCTGGAGCAAAAAACGGCAGACCCTTCGTTTTGGGCTGACCCCAATTCCGCAAAGGTGCTGCAGGAATTAAAGCAAAGTAAGGATACCATTGCCGAATATGAAGCGCTTTGTGCGCGCCTTGAGGATGCGATCGCCCTTGCCGAAATTGCCATTGAGGCAGAGGATGAAAGCTGTGTAGAGGAGGTTGAGGCTGAGCTTGCCGCCATTGTTGAAGCGGAAGATGCACAGCGCATGGAGGTGCTCCTCAACGGTGAGTATGACCGTAGCAATGCTATTGTTTCCTTCCACCCGGGTGCGGGCGGTACTGAGGCACAGGATTGGGCGCAAATGCTTTACCGTATGATCACACGTTGGGCGGAGCGCCGCGGCTTTAAATATAAGCTGGTCGATTGGCTTGACGGCGATATGGCAGGTATTAAGAGCGCTACGATCATGGTAGAGGGCACAAATGCTTACGGCTACCTAAAAAGTGAAAACGGAGTGCATCGTTTGGTGCGCGTTTCTCCCTTTGATGCCGCAGGCAGACGCCAGACCTCCTTTGCTTCCATCGAGGTTATGCCCGAGTTTGATGATGTGGATGCCGTAGAGGTTCGCGATGAGGATATTGAGGTCACTGCCCACCGTTCGAGTGGCGCGGGCGGTCAGCATATCAATAAAACCGACTCTGCCATTCGCATTTTGCATAAGCCCACCGGTATTGTAGTTGGCTGCCAGACTGAGCGTAGTCAGCTGCAGAACAAGGAAACTGCTATGAAGATGCTTAAGGCAAAGCTCATGGAGATCAAGCTGCGTGAGCGCCTTGACACCATTGAGGAAATTCAAGGCAATAAGGTAAATATCGAGTGGGGATCGCAGATCCGTTCCTATGTATTTATGCCCTATACGCTTGCAAAGGATACCAGAACGGGATTTGAAAACGGCAATATCGGTGCCGTGATGGATGGCGAGATCGACGGATTTATCAATGCATATCTCAAAATGAACGCAGGTCAGTAAGAGGGAGGTGCGCTGCATGAAAATAAAGAAAGAAGCAAGGCAAGCCTTGGGGCTTTCGGCAGTGCTTTCGGCCTTGGTGCTAACCGTTACCTTTATTGTGCTTGCGGTGCGCCGCCGAAGCATTACCGAGGCTTTGTTGGCACTTGCGGCAGCGGCAGGCAGCACTGTTGGCGCGGCACTTTTGTTGGATGCCGTTGTTGCGCCCGATCCCGATGGAGAGGATGTCGTTATGCCTGACGAGAGCGAAGATAACGAAAGCGCCCCCGAGCTTTTTGAGGGCGAAGGATGCGAAGTCGCAGAGCAGGCTATACGTCAAGTGCTTTAATACAGAGATACAATTTAAATAAGGAGGTATAAGAGATGAAGGGTTTTTTAAGGAGCGTTAGCGCCCTGCTTTTGATCGTCTTTTTTGCCTCCTTTTGTCTTTGGCGGTATGAAAAGCTTTCTCTCATTGATGATGTTACCTCGTATTTTAACGGCGCACTTGACCGTTTTGACCGTTTGCTTGCCTTGGCAGAGCCAAAAGGGGAGGAAGAGCAGGAGCCGCCAAGCGGGCCTGTTGATAGCGGTGGTAATTATGCCGATTATAACCCTTCTGCCAATGTGGATGCCGACTTGGTGGAGGCGCTGCGAGAGGGCATTTCCAACATAGACGCTGTTATTGACCTTTCTGCGCTTTCTCCTACGAAGGAAGCGGTAAGGACGGCAATGTCTGCAATTGTTTATTCCTCGCCCGAGTATTTTTATTTGCAGCCCTCATACAAAATGACCTCCTCAAGTGAAGAATTGGTGCTCTCCATCACGCCAACCTATACTGCCACCAAGGATGAGGTGCTTGACATGCGAGAGGTGTACCGCCAAAAGCTTGCTGAGATCGTGGCGGGTGCACCTGAAAACGGCACGGATTTTGATAAGATCCTTTATCTGCACGATTATTTCGTGCAAAATTACAGTTATGATGAAACGCTGACAATTCGCGATGCGTATACCTTTTTTACAACCAAAAAGGGTGTATGTCAGGCATATATGCTGGGGCTGATTGCCGCGGCACGGGAGCTTGGTATTGAATCCCTACCCGTAACAAGCGATGCGATGAAGCATGCGTGGAATTTGGTAAAGATCGATGGCGCGTGGTATCATGTCGATATTACATGGGATGATAGCAAAAGCTACCCCACGCTTACCTCATATACCTATTTTTTGCAGAGCGACGCGGGGCTTGTTGCCATCGATGCAACGAGAGAGGAAGCTGATAGGCACCGCGAATGGGTAACGGCACAAGCGGCGACCGATACCAAATACGATACTGCCGTGTTCCGTAAAACAAACACCCCTATTTTAAATCACAACGGTGTGTATTATATGACCGTTCGTGCCGAAGACACAGTGTCTTCGCGCGGCGCCATTCTTTCGGGAACGGATATTACCGCCATGGCGCATTTTCTTGATGTCAAGGGCGGCTATTGGGCGGCAGGTCAAGGCAGTTATTATACCGATTGCTTTACAGGGCTTTGGCTTGATGGTCAGTATCTTTATTATAATTCGGGCAATTCGATCAGCCGCGTAAATCTTAGCGCTCCTGCGACGGATTACCGCGTGTATTTGGCAACCGATCTTGCTGTGGGCGAGAGTATTTACGGCATTATTGGTATTGAAAACGGAAGGCTGACCTATCTTAAGGCGGCAACGCTTTACGCTAAAACATATACCGTCGGCACGTTAGATGCTGTACAGTAAAAATAAACTTGTGGCAAATAAAGCTGCCCCCACTTGCGCAACAGCGCAAGTGGGGGCAATTCTATGATATGGAGAGTTTATCGCTTTACTTTATGAGTGCACGACGGTAGTTCTTTTTGCCGCGCTTTATAAGCAGACCCTCAGTGAGTTCTGCCTTGGTATAAGCCTTGCTGATATCGGTCACCTTGTCGCCCTCAACCGTAACGCCGCCCTGCTGCACGTTGCGGCGAGCCTCGGATTTGGAGGCGCAAAGCTCGGTCTTTACAAGCAATGTGAGAATATCGATCGAACCGTCGACAAGATCCTCGTCGGAAAGCTCGGTTGTGGGCGCATCGGCAGCGGAGCCTGCACCAAACAGTGCCTTAGCACTTGCCTCAGCCTTTGCCGCTTCCTCTTCGCCGTGTACCAGTTTGGTAAGTTCAAAGGCAAGGATCTCCTTGGCGCGGTTTAACTGCTCGCCCTGCCATGCGTCCATCTTGTCGATCTCCTCAACAGGCAGGAAGGTGAGCATGCGGATGCACTTCAGCACATCGGCATCGCCAACGTTGCGCCAATATTGGTAAAACTCGTAAGGTGTGGTCTTTTCGGGGTCAAGCCAAACAGCTCCGCTTGCGGTTTTGCCCATCTTTTTGCCCTCGGAATTGAGTAAGAGGGTAATGGTCATGGCATAAGCATCCTTGCCAAGCTTTTTGCGAATCAGCTCAGTGCCGCCAAGCATGTTAGACCATTGGTCATCACCGCCAAACTGCATATTGCAGTTGTAGGTCTTGTAAAGGTGATAAAAGTCATAGGACTGCATGATCATGTAGTTGAACTCAAGGAAGGACAGGCCCTTTTCCATGCGCTGCTTGTAGCACTCGGCAGAAAGCATTTTGTTTACCGAGAAGCACGCACCCACGTCACGCAGCACGTCTACGTAGTTGAGGTCAAGCAGCCAATCGGCGTTATTGACCAAAATGGCGTTGTCAAAATCAATAAAGCGCGACATCTGCTTTTTAAAGCATGCCACGTTGTGATCGATCGTTTCGCGCGTCATCATTTTGCGCATATCGGTTCGACCCGACGGGTCGCCGATCATGGCGGTGCCGCCACCAATCAGAACCACAGGTTTATTGCCTGCCATTTGCAAGCGCTTCATCAGGCAAAGCGCCATAAAATGCCCTACGTGTAAGGAATCTGCCGTCGGGTCAAAGCCAATGTAAAAGGTCGCTTTTCCTTCATTTACAAGGTCGCGGATCTCTGCCTCGTCGGTGACCTGTGCAATCAGGCCTCTTCTGACTAATTCTTCATAAATTTTCATACTCTATCTCCTTTGCTTTGAAAACAAAATAAAAACGCCCCTGCCAAACGGCAAGAGGGCGAATGATCGCGGTACCACCTCTGTTTACCGCCACAGGCGGCATCTCAAACGGCAAGCAGCCGTGCTCGCGTAACGGGCGACACCGTCGCAGCCTACTGAGGATAGCCCCGTTCGGTGCGCGACTCGCGAATGTATTTCGGCAAACGTCCCCTCCGTTTCGCACCAACCAACGGCTCTCTTTGCGGCATCCGCTTGCTTACTCTTTCGGTCATTGTCTTTACAGGGTCAGTATAGCATACCTTTTTTTTCTTGTCAAGAGCAATTTAGTGTTTGGATGTGATATTTAAATATATGTAATGTGATAATTGTGCTTCGGACTTGACTTTTTCTATAATATGATATAAAATATAATATTGATATCCATAGATGCTGCCGCAGCGCAGCGCAACGGAGGGAACGGTATGAAACAAAATCTGCTTCAGCAAATGACCGCGCGCATGCCTGAGTTTTCAAAGGGACAGCGCCTCATTGCGCAATATATCTTAAATCATTACGACCGTGCAGCCTATATGACGGCATCACGCCTCGGCAGCCTTGTGGCGGTTTCCGAATCTACCGTTGTGCGCTTTGCCAACGAGCTTGGGTTTGCGGGCTATCCCGAAATGCAGCGTGCTCTGCAGGAGCTTGCCAAAACAAATCTCACCGCCGCGCAGCGTATGCAGGTTGCAGACAATCTGCTTGATAAGAACAATATACTCGATCACGTGCTGCAAGCCGATGCGGATAAGATCCGTCACACGCTCGATGCCATTGATCGGGATGCGTTTTACAGTGCGGTTGAAAAGATCGTGGCGGCGCGTAACATCTATATTTTGGGCGTGCGCTCTGCTGCTGCGCTTGCCGAGTTTCTCACCTTTAACTTCCGCATGATGTTTGACAACGTGCGTGCCGTAGAGGGCACAACGGGCACCGAGATCTTTGAGCAGCTGCTTGACATTGGCCCTGAGGATGTATTTATTGCGATTAGTTTTCCGCGGTATTCCAAGCGCACGGTTCGCGCCGTGGAGTTTGCACACCGTGCGGGTGCCGATGTTGTGGCGCTGACCGACAGTGCCACATCGCCCCTTGCCCCCGAAAGCGATCAGCTTTTGACAGCGCGCAGTGACATGGCGTCTTTTGTGGATTCCTTGGTGGCACCCCTTAGCATCATCAATGCTATGGTGGCGGCTGTTTCGATGCGTAAGCATGATGAGGTTACCGATCGCTTGCACCGTCTTGAGCGTATTTGGGATGAATACGACGTATACGATAAAAACAGTTGAGTATGGCAGTGACAGTTGCTGTGATCGGTGGCGGTGCAGCGGGGCTGATGGCGGCAATACATGCCGCGCGCCTTGGTGCCGGCGTTACCGTATTTGAAAAAAATGACCGCTGTGGCCGTAAGCTTCGCATTACGGGCAAGGGCAGGTGCAATGTTACAAATCATTGTACACGCGATGTGTTTTTTGCGAATATTACGGGCAATGCGCGCTTCCTTTTCTCCGCATGGGACCGCTTTGGCGCGGAGGATACCGAGGCGTTTTTTGAGGAGCTTGGCGTGCCGCTGAAGGTGGAGCGCGGCAATCGTGTTTTTCCCGTTTCCGATAAGGCGACCGATATTGTGGATGCGCTGGTGCGTGAATGCCGCCGCACGGGTGTGAATATCGTTTGTGCTACAGTGGCAGAGCTCCTTGTTGAAGGGGGGCGTGTGCGCGGTGTGCGCACCTCGCGCGGTGAAATGCAATTTGATGCCGTGATTGTGGCAACAGGAGGCGTTTCCTATCCCCTTACGGGCTCCACGGGTGACGGTTACCGCTTTGCCGCGGTGGCAGGACACACCGTTGTGCCCCCAACGCCATCCTTGGTACCCTTGGTGGAGGACGGCAATTTTTGCGCCGGTGTGCAGGGGCTTTCCCTTAGAAATGTGCGTCTTTCGGTGCATGATGCTGTAAAAAACAAGACCGTGTTTGAGGATTTTGGAGAAATGCTTTTTACGCATTACGGTCTTTCGGGTCCACTTGTGCTTTCAGCATCGGCGCATTTGACCGATATGTCTCCGGGGCGCTACACGCTTTTTATCGATCTCAAGCCCGCGCTTGATGAAAAAACGCTGGATGCGCGCCTTCTGTCAGATTTTAAAAAATATCAAAATCGCGATTTTCTAAACGCGCTTTCCGACCTTTTGCCGCAAAAGCTGATCGCACCCCTGGTGCGCCTGTCGGGTATTGATGCGCGCAAAAAGGTCAATGCTATCACAAGAGAGGAGCGTTTTGCGCTTCTCGCGCTCCTAAAGCGCCTACCTGTTAAGGTGCGCGGCTTCCGCCCCATTGCCGAGGCAATTATCACCAAGGGCGGTGTTGCCCTGCGTGAGATCTCGCCCCGTACCATGGCCTCAAAAAAAGCGCAGGGACTCTATTTTGCGGGCGAGGTGCTTGATCTTGATGCCTATACGGGCGGCTTTAATTTGCAAATTGCGTTTTCCACTGCGGTTCTCGCAGGCGAAAGCGCTGCATGTATGATAGAATAAGTTAACAAGGAGAAACAGCATGATCAGAATTGCCATTGACGGCCCCAGCGGTGCCGGAAAAAGCAGCATAGCAAAGGCGGTTGCCGCACGGCTTGGCATTGTTTACGTGGACACGGGTGCGCTTTACCGTACGGTCGGCTACTTTGTGAGAAGTAAGGGCTTTGCGCGCACCGATATCGAGGGTATTGTTTCCTGCTTGCCGTACATTAAGATCGAGGTGCGCTATGAAAACGGCGCACAGCACGTTTATCTCAACGGTGAGGATCTTGGCGACCGCATTCGCGAGCCTGAGATCTCTATGTATGCATCGGCTGTATCTGCCGTGCCCGCAGTGCGTGATTTTTTGCTGGATACGCAACGCGATATTGCTGCCAAAAACAGCGTTATTATGGACGGGCGCGACATCGGTACCGTTATTTTGCCGCATGCTGACGTGAAGATCTTTATGACTGCTTCAAATGAGGCGCGTGCCATGCGCCGCACCAAGGAGCTTTTGGCAAAGGGCATGGAGGCAAATTACGAGGATGTGCTGCGCGAAATGATCGAGCGTGACAATAACGACCGCAACCGTGCCGTAGCGCCCGCAGTAGCGGCGCCCGATGCCGTATTGCTGGATAACTCGGATATGAGCATTGAGGAAAACGTAGAGGCAGTTCTTGCGATCATTCGAGAAAAAAGCGGTGTAACGGTATGAAAAGTGTTTTTTACGTTATCATTCGCACCCTGCTTGTTATCCCTGCTAAATTGTTGTTTCGTGTCCGTGTGGTAGGCAGAAAAAACGAGCCGAAAAAGAAAGAGGGCGTATATTTGGTTTGCGCCAATCATCAAACCGTGCTTGATCCTGTATTTTTGTGTATTGCTTTGCGCCGTCAGCAGCCCCATTTTATGGCAAAGGCGGAGCTGTTTCGTGTGCCGGTGATCGGCAGGCTGGTGCGTTGGCTCGGTGCGTATCCCGTTTCCCGCGGCAAGGGGGATGTGGGCGCCATTAAGCATGCGATCAAGCTGCCTGAGGGCGGAAGGAGCATCGGCCTTTTCCCGCAGGGCACGCGCTGTGCCGGTAAGGACCCGCGTGAGTGCAGAGTGAAAAACGGTGCGGCAATGATTGCCTCGCACGCTGGGGCGCAGATCCTGCCCGTGCACATCAAGATGAAAAACTACACGTGGAAATTTTTCAGGCGTGTGACGGTCGTGATCGGCGAGCCGATCCCGTTTGCTGCGTTTGCGTATGACGCGCAAAAGGTCGGTGAATATGCACGCATTTCCGAGAGGGTCTATGGCGAGATCTGTCGCCTTGGCGACACGGTGAAATAATGGAAGTTACGATTGCGAAAAATGCGGGCTTTTGCCCCGGTGTGCGCAATGCTACCGAGCAGCTCCATCGTCGCATGGCACATGCGGCGTGTGGGGAGCGCATCGTAACGCTTGGGCACCTCATACATAACGAGGAATATAACGAGGGGCTTGCCAAGCGCGGCGTTCGTGCCATTAAGGCGGATGAGCTTGCATCGCTTGCCGCCACCGCCTCACCCGAAACGCCCATTACGGTTTTTGTGCGTGCGCACGGCATCAGCCGCGAGGTAAGAGCGCATCTTGAGGCGCTTGCCGCCGCACACGAGGGCTTTTCCTTTGTGGATTGCACTTGCCCATTTGTCACAAAGATCCACCGCATCGCAGGCGAGCTTTCACAAAACGGAGGGCAAGACACGCATATTTTTATTTGCATCGGCAATGCTACCCATCCCGAGGTGGAGGGTTTTATGAGCTGCTTTGACGGTGAAAAATACGTTTTTGCGGACTTTTCCGCGTTTGAAGCGGCGCTTAACAGCGCGCTGGGAGAGAAAATTTTGTCAAAAGTGCCCGTAATGGTGGCACAAACGACCCAAAAATTAACAGAATGGAAAAAATGTCAAAAACTTTTAAAAAAGGTCTGTACAAATGCGTTAATTTTTGATACAATATGTAATGTTACGGATTCCCGACAGACAGAAGCGGCGGCGCTTGCCGCAATTTCAGACGGTATGATCGTGATTGGCGGCAAGGAAAGCTCAAACACCGCAAAGCTTTTCGATATCTGCCAAGCACACTGCCCCGAAACGCTCCGTGTGACCGATACGGCGCAAATGCCTTTGGTGAAGACGTTTTCATTGACCCATCGCAAAGTGGGTATAGTTGCGGGAGCTTCGACCCCGCAAGAGATCATTGAGGAGGTATATAAAACAATGACTGAAGCAGAAAACTTTGCAAAACTTCTTGAAGAAACTGAAGTCAAAAATTTACATACAGGAGCAATCGTTACCGGTACCGTATCCCACGTATCCGACACTGAGCTGCAGCTGGATCTCGGCGCAGGCGTAACCGGCTACATCAAGGCCGACCGCGTAAGCGATGACCCTTCTGTAAAGCTGACTGAGCAGTTCAAGGTAGGCGACACCGTAGAAGCCAAGGTGATCCGCGTAAGCGACATCGAGGGTGTGGCAGAGCTTGACAAAAGACGCGTTGACTCCGGCAAGAACTGGGAAAAGATCGTTGCCGCAAAAGAGGCAAACGAGGTGCTTGAGGCTACCGTTGCAGACGTAGTGAAGGGCGGCGTAATCGTATTCGTTTACGGCAACCGCGTATTCATTCCCGCATCTCAGACCGGTGTTCCCAAGGACGGCGATCTCGCTCCCCTGAAGGGCACGAGCATCAAGTTCAAGGTGATCGAGGTGAAGGAGCAGGGCCATAAGGCAATCGGCTCTATTCGCGTTGTGCTTCGTGAGGAGTGCCGCGCACAGGAAGAGGAGTTCTGGGCATCTATCGAGGAGGGTAAGACCTACACCGGTGTTGTAAAGAGTATGACCTCCTACGGTGCATTTGTAGATCTTGGCGGTGTTGACGGCATGGTACATACCAGCGAGCTTTCCTGGAAGCACATCAAGAACCCCGCAGAGGTTCTCTCCATTGGCGAAACCGTTACCGTTTTCGTGAAGTCCTTTGACCGCGAGAAGAAGCGCATTTCTCTCGGCTACAAGACCGAGGATACCAACCCCTGGTTCATCTTTACGAACAAGTGCCAGGTTGGCGACGTTGTTCCCGTTAAGATCGTAAGCATGATGCCCTTCGGTGCATTTGCAGAGATCATCGACGGTGTTGACGGCCTTATTCACATTTCGCAGATCGCTATGACTCGCATCGGCAAGCCCGCTGACGTGCTGGAGATCGGTCAGAGCGTTGACGCTAAGATCATTGAGATCGATAGCGAGAAGCAAAAGGTAAGCCTTTCTATCCGCGCACTTCTTGAGGAGGTTGCTGCTGCTGAGGCCGCAATGCCTGAGGAAGCCGTAGAAGAGGCTCCCGTAGAGGAATAATCATAAAAGAGTGCCCCCCAAATGCGGTTTGTATTGGGGGGCACCCTTAAATTTATGGGAAAATCCTGAAATATCATTGACAGTAAGGCATAGGATATGTTATAATGTATAAGAATAAACAGAATTCTTGACACTGATATTCTACGGTCGAGGGAAGGAAGGTGCCAGCATGGAAATTGCCATTATTGCGGCAGACATGAAGAAGGAACTGATGACACAGTTCTGTATTGCGTATTGCGGCGTGCTCAGTAAGCATAACCTCTGTGCCACCAGCATTACCGCGAAGTACATTTCGGAAGCCACAGGTCTTACCATTGAGAAAATGCTTACAGGAGAGCAAGGGGGAGAGCAGCAGATCGCTACGCGCGTTGCGTATAATGAGATCGATATTTTGCTGTATTTCCGTGACACGCGCCCTGAGGCAATTTATGACGATAAAGAGGCGCAGGAGCTTTTGCTTGCCTGTGACCGATACAACATTCCCGTTGCAACCAATATTGCGACTGCGGAGGTACTGATTACAGCGCTTGATCGCGGCGATCTTGATTGGAGAAACTTCTTAAATCCAAGAAGCGAGTATAATCGCAGCAAAAAATAATAAAGTGTTTGGAACACGCCCCTGCATTCCGGTGCACAGAGAGAGAACGGCAAGCTGAAATGTTCTTCACGGTGGATGCAATCGGGTACCGCCCAAATGCTAAACTGCATAGAGTATGAGTGAAACGCTCGGGTGGAACCGTGTGAAAGTATCGCACCCCGACAGGTCTTTTGACCCTGTCGGGGTGCGTGTGTTTTTTAAATATTCTCAAAGGAGTAATGATATGTTTAAAGTAAGTTTTTTCGAAAAAACCTTGGAATTTGAAGCACCGTTGTCGGTTTTTGATGCCGCAAAGGCAGCAGAACTGGTCACGCGTGCGCATATTGCCGCTGAGGTCGGCGGCACTGTTGTGGGTATGACACACCTGCTTGCAGGCGATTGTGAGGTCAAGCTTCTGACCTTTACCGATGCCGCAGGCAAGCACGTGTTTGATCATACGGCAGCCCACATATTGGCACAGGCAGTAAAGCGTCTGTATCCCGCCACCAAGCTCACCATCGGCCCCGCTGTGGAAAGCGGATTTTACTATGATTTTGATAGCGACATCCCCTTTACACCCGATGTGCTTGCAGCGCTTGAGGGCGAGATGAAAAAGATCGTGAAGGAGAATCTTCTCATTGAGCGCTTTGAACTCCCCCGCGAGGAGGCAAGAGCGTTGATGGAGGAAAAGGGCGAGCCTTATAAGATGCAACTGATCGATGAGCTGCCCGCGGATGCCGTGATCAGTTTCTACCGTCAGGGAGAGTTTGTTGACCTTTGCGCAGGGCCTCACCTTTTCTCTACCGCTGCGGTCAAGGCCATTAAGCTCACGCAGTGCACGGGCGCTTATTGGAAGGGCGACCAAAAAAACAAGATGCTGCAGCGCGTGTATGGCGCAGCCTTCCCCTCAAAGGAGGAGCTCAAGGCGCACCTTGAAGCGCTTGAGGAGGCAAGAAAGCGCGACCATAACAAGATCGGTCGCGAGCTTGAGTATTTCACTACTGTGGAGGAGATCGGTCAGGGCTTGCCCATTCTTTTGCCCAAGGGCTCGCGCGTGATTCAAACGCTGCAGCGCTGGATCGAGGATGAGGAGCAAAAGCGTGGCTATCTTTTGACCAAAACACCGCTTATGGCAAAGCGCGAGCTCTTCAAGATCTCGGGCCACTGGGATCATTACCGTGACGGCATGTTTATTATGGGTGATCCCGATGATTACAGTAAGGAGTGCTTTGCGCTCCGCCCGATGACCTGCCCCTTCCAGTATCAGGTGTTCCTCAATAAAAAGCGCTCCTACCGTGAGCTGCCGATGCGACTTGGTGAAACCTCGACGCTTTTCCGCAACGAGGATTCGGGTGAGATGCACGGCCTCATTCGTGTCAGACAGTTTACCATTTCCGAGGGTCACCTTGTCCTTCGTCCCGAGCAGCTTGAGGAGGAGTTCCGCGGCTGTCTTGAGCTTGCCAAGTATGTTCTTGATACCGTTGGCATGCTTGAAAACTGTACCTTCCGCTTCTCGCAGTGGGATCCTGCCCGTGCAGGTATCAAGTATGAGGGAACGGCAGAGCAGTGGGAAGAGGCACAGCGCGTGATGGGTAATATTCTCGATAATCTCGGTGTGCAATACACCATTGGTATTGATGAGGCTGCATTCTACGGCCCCAAGCTTGATATTCAGTACAAGAACGTGTTTGGAAAAGAGGATACCATCGTTACCATTCAGATCGATATGCTGCTTGCCGAGAAGTTTGGCATGGAGTACGTCGATAGCGACGGACAGATGAAAACGCCTTATATCATTCACCGCACCTCGCTTGGCTGCTATGAGCGCACACTGGCTTATCTTATCGAGCTGTATGCTGGTGCTCTGCCTACTTGGATGGCGCCCGAGCAGGTTCGCATTCTTCCCATTGGTGATGAGCATATCGATTACGCCTATGACGTAAAGCGCCGGCTTGCCGCTAAGGGTGTGCGCGTTGAGGTTGACGACCGCAATGAGACCATCGGCAAGAAAATTCGCACTACGCAGCTTGAAAAGGTACCCTATATGCTCGTGATCGGCGACAACGAAATGAACGCAGGCACGGTTGCCGTTCGCTCCCGTAAGGAGGGCGACAAGGGCGCTGTCACGGTTGATGAATTCCTTTCCGACCTGCTTGTGGAAATCGAAGAAAAGAGAAGATAAAAACAAAAAATCCCCCCAAACGGGGGGATTTTTGCTTAAAATGCATTCATGCTTTATCTGATTTTGAAAAATGTCAAAAGAATCTTTGGCAGGTTTTGGCGCGTTTTACGGCATGATAAGTAGAGGATCTCTTTTTTAAGGGTGAATCAAGACATGGCAAAAGGAGAAGCTTTATGAAGGAAGCAACAAAAGAAAAGAGCTGCGAGTTGCTGTCTGACGAGCAGATTATCGATCTTTATTTTGCGCGCGAGGAGCGTGCAATTAAGGAAACCGATCATAAGTACGGTAAATATTTGTTTACCATTGCTTATAATATCGTGCAGGATACACTCGATTGTGAGGAATGTCTTAACGATACGTATTTAAATACGTGGAACCGCATTCCCCCCACACGCCCCTCCATATTTCACGCATTTCTTTCAAAGATTATGCGAAACATTGCAGTTGACAGATACCGTCACAATAAGGCGCAAAAGCGTGCTCCCTCAGAAATGCTGTTAACGCTTGAGGAACTTGATTCCTGCACGCCAAATGAGATGAGTATGGATGAGGAACTTGCGATTGCCGAGCTTAGTCGCTTGCTAAACGATTACTTAAAGGGGCTTAGCGACCGCGAGCGACTATTGTTTGTTTGTCGCTACTATTACGCAGATAAAATATCCGAGATTGCAAAAATGCTGCAAGCGGGTGAGCGCAGCGTGTACCGTGAACTGGCGGCATTGAGAGAGGGTTTGCGCCAGCGTCTTGAAAAGGAGGGTTTTTGCTGTGAGTAAGAAGCAAAAAAGAAATCTTGAGGCGATCTCACGCATTGATAATGAGATTGTGGATAAGGCATCACAGGAGCGCTCCAATCTTTTATTGGCACTGAAAAAGCGCATCAAGAAAGCGTGGATAATCCGTGGCGGTGCGATGGCGGCAAGCCTGGCTTTAATCGCAACGACTGTGCTTCTTGTGGTGCTGCTTGCTAAGGAGGTGCCCGTATATACGGGTATGACAGTGTCTAATTATGCGCCTGCTGCAACTGCTAGTGCAACATTGCCTACCTATCTTGATTCCGGCAATGGTAATGGAAATGCCTACGGGAACAAGCATCTTGCGGGCGATCATACCGATGCCGATAAAACAATCGGCGAGGATCCCTTTGAAAAGCCAATTGGCGATGCCGTGGGTGCGTTTAGCGTACAAAGTGCCGAGCCGCGTTATTATGCAAAGCCCAACGAGGACGTATATATCACCGTACATATCGACAATCCCGATAATTTTGTGATCCTTTCCTTTACCCTCAACGGTAAAATGTATTCCTCTTATATGTTTGAGGAGGGGTCGGACCTTGAAAATCTCATTTTGAAGGTGAACGTGGGTGAGGTCGAAGGTATGGTTTCCTATACCATTGACGCCATTAAGTATGTTGACGGCACCAAAATCAAGGACGTTGAGATTGGCGGTGAGCGCACGGTTGAGATCGGCGTTTACACCGAAAAGCAGCCGGCAGCCGCCTTTAGCGATTTGGAGATTGGCTTTAACAGTATCTCCTTTGCGGTGGATGTTTCGGATACCAAAAATCTTTTTGAAACACTGACGGGTAGCGTGGAAGCCGTGCTTTACAACGGTGATAGGATTGTCGCGCGCAAGGATATTTCTGCTACAGGAAAAACAACAGTTACCTTTGAGGGGCTCGCCACGGGGGCATTGTATGAGTGCGCAATTATTGCGACCTATGATGCGTTTGACGGCGAGGGGGTTGCACGCCATATTCTTTCCACGTATGCCGCTTACACCAAGTCGATTGTCTTGTTTGACCGGGTGGAGATTGGTACAAACACCCTTTCGTTTGCCTTTCTTTGGGATCAGGCGTTTGCCACAAAAACCGTAATGGGCTTGGCACTTTATCAAAACGACACCAAGGTAAGGGATATTGACGTGAGTGCCACCATAGTTGGCGACCTTATTTCCGACACCACCTATACGCTGGTTGCTACCTATCAAAACGGCAGCGCCGAGGAGCAGATTAGCATTACCTTTACCACTGACGCGCTGTTTGTGACCGTTAATCAGTATCTTGAGGAGCTTGACGGCACCTACACGCTGTTCGAAACCGTGACCGAAACAGTGGAGCAGGGTACTGTTTACACACCCGCGCTTGGCAGCCACGTAGGCTTTACCACTCCCACCGTCGAGCCCGTTGCCGTGACCGATTGCCCCCACACCTTTGAATGTTACTTTGAGCGTACCGCATATGAGGTAACATTTCATTATAACAGTGCCCAGGGCATTGTTACCGAAAGCATTAAGTTTGGCAAGCCCCTTGCCACGCCCACGCGCGAGGGCTTTGCCTTCGAGGGCTGGTATCTTGATGCCGCTCTCACAACGCCCGCGGGCGACACGATGCCCGCAAAACCCATCTCCGTTTACGCCAAATGGCTGACCGAAACTTCCACCGTGGATTTTTCCTACGAAATAAATGAAGGCAAGGTAACCATTACGGATGGTCAATTCTTGGATGTCGAACAGCTTGTGATCCCCGCCTATATCGGCGGTTATCCCGTCACTGCCATCGCATGGAACGGTCAGCGCATGTATTATGTTGGCGTTGCCTATGGTATCGTGAGTGTCACGATTCCCGATACCGTCACCGCCATCGGCAAGCAGGCGTTCAATGGCTGGCGGCAACTTGCGAGTATCACGATCCCCGCGAGTGTCACCACCATCGGCAGAAGTGCGTTCTCGGATTGCTCGGGCCTTACGAGTATTACGATCCCCGATAGCGTCACCACCCTCGGCTATTATGCGTTCTCGGGTTGCTCGGGTCTTACGAGCATCACGATTTCCGATAGCATTACCAGTATTGCCGATAATACGTTCTATGCCTGCACCAGCCTTGCGAGCATTACGCTTCCCGATAGTGTTACCAGTATCGGCGAGTATGCGTTCTCCAGATGCACAGGGCTTGTGAGTATTGAAATTCCGGGCGGAGTCACCACCATCGGCGACTGGGCGTTCGAGGGTTGCACAGGGCTTACCAGCATTGAGATCCCCAATGGTGTTACTACCATCGGTAAGGGTGCGTTCCAAGATTGCACGAGCCTTGTGAATATCACGATTTCCAATAGCGTCATGAGCATCGGCGAGCGTGCGTTCAAGGGTTGCACGGCGCTTTCGAGCATCACGCTACCCTTTGTCGGTGCAAGCTTGAACGGAACAAGTAACATGTATTTTAGATATATATTCGGCACTGTTCCCGCATCTTTGAAGACCGTTGTGATCACGGGTGGTGAGAGCATCGGCGCGTCTGCGTTCCAAGATTGCACGAGCCTTGTGAATATCACGATTTCCAATAGCGTCACCAGTATTGGCGCGTATGCGTTCAAGGGTTGCACGGCGCTTTCGAGCATCAGCTTTGGTGCAAACAGTCAACTTGAGAGCATTGGCTTTAATGCGTTTGGTGGTTGCACAAGCCTTTTGAGCATCACGATCCCCGCGAGTGTCACCACTATCGACCCTTGTGCGTTCGATAATTGCACGAGCCTTGCGAGCGTGGACTTTGCGAATACCTCGGGGTGGTATAGTTCTGACGGTTATGAGATCTCCGCCACAGATCTGGAAGATACTTCTACCGCAGCAAAGTATTTGACAAAGATCCATTGCTATTACTACTGGCGGCGCCGCTGATTACCATAGTGCCTAATACTCAAGAAAATGAAACGCGCCTTGCCGCGGCAAGGCGCGTGACAAAAAAGCCGATGCAAGCTCTGCTTGCATCGGCTTTTGTTATGTAATTATACCTGTTTGAAGCGAGTAACATTTTCAAGCAGCATCGCGTCGCGCGCGTCAGGCTTTTCGGTTGAAAAGTCTACGTTATAAAGCCTGAGGTTGTTTACGTGCTTTGCAACAAAGCCGTGCACGGGGGCTTTTGTGCCGATGTACTTCACGCCGGGGTATTGGTTTCTGAGCTCGTTTAACACGATGTTTCTGTCTTCCTTCGTGCCGCCGCCGGGCGATACGAACTGGATGTTCGCAAGGCTCACGTTGTCAATGATGCTGTCGGGTTGACCTGCCAAGAGAAGCGGGAAATGGTGGGGCGTGCCAACCAGCTTATTTGCATAGTAATCTCTCGAGTTTTGCGCCATGGTGGCGGTGATCGTTTCGGTGTAGGGACCTGTGACGATGACGTTTGAGATCGCCACGTTTTTCATCACACCGATCTTCGTGCCCTCGGGGCCGCGTGCGCGGTCACTGACGAGGAGCGCGATCGGAACGCCAACGTTACGCATGGTGATATTGGAAACGGAAAGCCCCTCCACGCGCGCGCCGTCCGAGGTCATCAGGAAAATACCCTCAAGACGGGTGTCGTAAACGGTGCAGCCCGTAACGGTGGTGTTGATAAAGGCGGAGTTTGACTCGGTGCCAAACTTGATGGCAGAAGCGTGGCTTCTTACCACACAGCCCGTAATGGTGAGGTTTTCCATCGCCTGAAAACGGCCGAGTGTGTAGGAGCATTTCGGAACGATCGCGTCATCGCCCGCGTCAACGATACAGTCGGAGATCACCACGTTCTTGCAGGAGTCGGGGCTGATGCCGTCAACGTGTGTGAAGACGTTTAGACCCGAAATAATGACGTTCTCGCACCCCGCGACGTACACGGCAAGGTCGGTTGCGTTGCGGATCACCAGATCCTTGATGACAACATTGGTGCACTCCTTAAAGGCAACGACCTTACAGCCGCGGCACCAATGGCAGCCCTTTGCACCGGGGAACTCGGTAAAATCAAGATCCTCCCAAGCCGATTGCATATCGATCTTGCCGTAGCCCGTCAGGGCAATATCGTTTGCGTTGTCGGCGTGAAAGAGGCTGTGGTGGAAGAAGCTGTGGCTGCGGTCTTGAAATTCGGTGTTGGCGGCATCCTCCTCGTAAGGATCAAAATCAAGGCGATTGGTGCTGCCGAGAATAGTTGCACCCTTATCAAGCCATACGTGCACGTTTGATTTAAAGTGCATCGTACCGCAAAGGTATTTGCCCTCGGGGATATATACCGTACCGCCGCCTGTTGCAGCGCAAGTGTCGATCGCCTTTTGAATGGCTTTTGAATCAAGTGCTACGCCATCACCAAGCGCGCCGTATTCCTTTACGTTAAACATAGCGTTTGCTCCTTTGTATGATTTGTTAATTACAGTATTATTGTAGCATGATGCAGGGCTGATGTAAATGCAAAATACTGCTAAAAATATGTACTTTTCTGCTTTTTGCGGTTGACTTATAAATAAAGTATAGCAAGTAACGGAGAAAATGGAAATGGAGTATAGAACGGATAATTGTAAAAATCCATAAATAATGGGCGAATGCCGGTGTGCCCCGGCATTTCGCCCATGTTTAAGAGTATTATTTTACTTCAATAATGGAGTTATCCCACATTTCAGGTGCCTCAAAGCCCATGAGATTGACCATGGTTGCGGCAACGTTTGAAAGTCCAAAGCTGCCGTCGTCTGCCTTTACGGTATAGGCGTTCTTTGCCTCGGTGTTGTCGTAAATGATGCAGGGCACACGGTTGAGGGTGTGGCTGGTCTTTGCCTTATAAGAGCCGTCCTTACCTGCCTTGGGCTGACCTTGCTTATCGGTTTCATACATTTCGTCGGCATTGCCGTGGTCAGCGGTGAGCAGTGCTACGCCGCCAAGACGGTCAATAACGGGCAGGAGGCGCGCAAGCTGCAGATCAAGCGCTTCCATTGAGCAGCGGGTTGCGGCAAGCGAGCCGGTGTGACCCACCATATCGCCGTTCGGGAAGTTGACGCGCAAATACTTGTATTTTCCGCTTTCAAGGCACTCGATCAGCTTGTCGGTGATCTCAGCACACTTCATCCAAGGGCGCTGCTCAAAGGGCACAACGTCGGAGGGAATCTCAATATAGGTTTCAAGCTCCTCGGAGAATTTGCCCGATTTGTTTCCGTTCCAGAAGTAGGTGACGTGACCGTATTTCTGCGTTTCGGAAATAGCAAGCTGTGCAACACCTGTGTTTGCCAGATACTCACTCATGGTGTTGGTAATTTCGGGGGGAGATACCAGATATTTTTTCGGAATGTGCAGGTCGCCGTCATATTCAAGCATGCCTGCGTATACCACCTTGGGTACGCGAATGCGGTCAAACTTGTCAAATTCAGCACCGCCGTCAAATGCCTTGGAGATCTCAATCGAACGGTCGCCGCGGAAGTTGTAAAAGATCACGCTATCACCGTCGTTTACAGTGCCAACGGGCTTGCCGTCCTTGGCAATGACAAAGGGAGGCAGATCCTGATCGATCACCTTGGCTTCGGCGCGGTAGGTCTTAACTGCCTCGGCAGCGCTTGCAAATTGACGACCCTCGCCAAGCACGTGCGTTTTCCAGCCAAGCTCAACCATTGCCCAGTTTGCCTCGTAGCGGTCCATGGTAATAGTCATGCGTCCGCCGCCGCTCGCGATCGCGGCGTCAAAATCAGCGGAATTTAGTTCTGCGAGGAACGCCTCAAACGGCTCAATATATTCAAGCGCGGAGGTCTCGCCTACGTCACGCCCGTCGATGAGGGTATGGATACGAACAGTTTTTACGCCCTCAGCTTTTGCCTCTTTCACCATTGCCTTGAGGTGATCGATGTGAGAGTGCACGTTTCCGTCGGAAAACAGGCCGAGGAAATGAAGCGTGCCACCGGTCGCCTTGACGTTTGCGACAAGCTCCTGCCAAGTAGCGGAAGCAAACATCTTGCCGCTTTCAATGGAATTTGAAACCAGCTTTGCACCCTGTGCGAATACCTGACCGGCACCAAGCGCGTTATGACCTACCTCGGAGTTGCCCATGTCGTCGTCGGAGGGAAGACCAACGGCAGTGCCGTGCGCCTTGAGGCTCACGGTGGGGTAATTTTTCATCAGCATGTCAAGGCAGGGGGTATATGCTGTGGCAACAGCATTTCCAACGGTATCGGGTGCAAGACCCACGCCGTCCATGACAACGGTGACAACGGGACCCGTGACGCCCGCAAAGCTCGGCAATTTTTTTAACGTTTTGCTCATGATATCTCCTTTTGCGGCTTGCCAAACGGCAAGCCCTGTGTTATACTGTGTTTAGATCGCGCTAACGATTGCTGCGGTGTCGCGTGCGATCAGCAGCTCCTCGTTGGTGGGGATCACGTAAACGGCAACCTTCGATGCGTCGGTAGAGATCTTGACGTTGTTTGATTGTCTTGTGATCTTGGCGTTCAACTCCTTGTCGACATCAACGCCAAGGAAGTCAAGGTCAGTAAGAACAGCCTCGCGCAGCGTGGTGCTGTTTTCGCCGATGCCTGCAGTAAATACAATGGCATCAAGTCCATTCATCTCGGCAGCATATGCGCCGATATACTTCTTCAGCTGGAGCTTAAGGATGCTGATGGCAAGCTTTGCCTGCTCATGATGCGGGTTGGAGGGGCCGTCGGCAATTGCCTTTTGCAGGTCACGAGAGTCGGAGGAGTAGCCGCTGGTTACACCAAGGAAGCCGGACTTTTTGTTCATCAGGTCACTCACGCCTGCGGGTGTGAGGTTCAATTTCTCCATCATAAAGGGAACGATCGCAGGGTCGATATCGCCGCAACGCGTGCCCATTTCAACACCCGCAAGGGGGGTAAAGCCCATGGAGGTGTCCATGACCTTGCCGTCCTTGACAGCGGAAATAGAGGAGCCGTTGCCGATGTGGCAGGTCACGATTCTTGTGCCCTCGGTCTTTCCAAGGATCTTCAGCATCTCGCCTGCAACAAAGCGGTGAGAGGTGCCGTGTGCACCGTAGCGGCGCACACCGTAGTCGCGGTAAAGCTCGTAGGGCAGTGCGTACATGTAAGCCTCGGGCTTCATGGTTTGGTGGAAGGCGGTATCAAATACAAGCACCTGGGGCTTGCCGGGCATAACGGCAAGGCAGCCCTCAATGCCCTGAATGTGTGCAGGGGTGTGAAGGGGTGCAAAATCGTGGCAAAGGCGAAGCTTTGCAAGCACGTCGTCGGTAAGGAGCACAGACTCCGAGAAGTATGCGCCGCCGTGCACCACGCGGTGACCGACAGCCTCGATCTCATCCATAGAAGAGATGCAGCCGTATTCCTTGTCAAGCAGCTTTTCTACCACAAGGCTCATCGCCTGTGCGTGATTTTTCATCGGGCGCGTTTCGCTTGTTACAAGCCCCTTTACAAGCTGCTTGTGCTCAATAGCAGAGCCGTCGATACCAATGCGCTCGCAAATGCCCTTGGCAAATACAGTTTCGGTGTTTGTGTCAAAAAGCTGATATTTCAGGGAGCTCGATCCCGCGTTGACAACAAGTACGTTCATTTTTGATCCTCCATAATGGTAATAAAATATTAAGTAAGAATGTAACAATCTATAGTATAACACATCAAAATGCTTTTTTCAATATTTCATTGAGAAAAAAATCCAAATTTTTCCGCCGGAAGAAGGGAATTACCACATGAAACACGTTGGTATTATTTGCGAATACAATCCGTTCCATACGGGGCACGCACGGCTGCTTAAAGCTGTTCGCGGAGCCAACACCGTTGTGTGTTTGATGAGCGGCAACTTTACGCAGCGCGGCGAGGCGGCAATTTTGCCGCCCGTACCGCGCGCCGCCATGGCACTGGCGTGCGGGGCGGACCTCGTGCTCGAGCTGCCTTTTCCGTTTTCGGCTTCATCGGCGCGTTATTTTGCCACGGCGGGCGTGCGTGCGCTTGGCAGCCTTGGGATCGATACGCTTGCTTTTGGCAGTGAATGCGGCGACATCGAGATACTTTCCGCGCTTGCCGCGCGTGCACCCGAGGGGGAATATCGCAAAAAAGCGCCACACGTGATGCAAAATACAGGTGATGCTGCCGCGTATTTTGCGGCACTTGGCGAAACGGTTTCCTCCAATGATATCTTGGCTGTGGAGTATTTGCGCGCTATCGCGCGCGAAGCGCCCGATATGGAGCCGTTTGTTGTCAACCGCAAAGGCGCAGAATACCGTCAAACGGTGCTAAAAAATGAGGAGTATCCTTCCGCCACTGCGCTGCGCGAGTCTTTGCGCGTGGGAGAGGGTATCAAGGCGCATATCCCATTTGAGGCGCGAGAAATTTTCACAGATGCCGCCGCACGCTACGGCATTGCCGACACCGCCCGTCTTGGCAGCGCACTGCTTGCCGTTTTGCGCGCAAACGGTACGGGAAATCCCCATGAAATTGCCGAGTGCGGCGGTGGGCTGCATCGTCGCCTACAAAAGGCGGCTTGGAGCGCGGGTGACTATGGCGCGCTTTGCAAGGCGGCAGCAACCAAGCGCTATACCGATGGGCGCATTCGCCGTGCGCTCCTTTATCTGTTGGCAGGTGTTAAAAAAGAGGATCTTGTGGCACATCCGGTATATCTCCGTTTGCTTGCCGCAAATGCCCGCGGCAGGGAATTCCTTAACGAAACCATGAAGCGCCGTACCGTTCACGTGGTAACCAAGCAAGCTGATATTGCAGGGCTTGGCGCTTGTGCCGCGCGCCAGCGCGAGCTTTCACTTCGTGCCGATGGGCTTTATGCGCTGTGCTTTGCCGATACTGTCACTCCCCATGCACTGCAGACCGCTAAGCCCTATCTTTTATAAATAAGATGCGGTATAACCATATTTTATAAATGACTTGACTTTTTTTATATAACGTGATATACTGTAATGCAGTAAATTTAGCAGAGGAGGCAGGATGATGGCTGATACAAGAAAAAAGGTTGAAGGTGAATATCTGATGTATCAGGGCAAGCCCCTGGTGCGTGAAAACGATACCATTATTTACGGCGATCTCAATAATGATCCTTGCGTACTGTGCCTTGACATTATGGGTTATACAGGTGAGGGCGAGGCAAGAGTGCCGAGCAAGGTCCTTATTCAGGTGGTAGATGCCAAGGATCCCAATAAGATCATCAAGCAGGGTGATAAAGGCAGTCTGCATGATGCGTTTACACTTGGTATGACGTGGCTTGATCTTGAACTGAAAAAGGCACAAGCGTAATATAAAAAAGCACGCGCTGCGGCGCGTGCTTTTTTATATGGCTCTAAGGAGCAAAAAAATAATTGCTGCGTGTAGCAAAATGCCGCATACGTTGACGGCATAAAAGTAAAAATGCCTTGTTTTGTGACGGAAATATTGCATGGCGGCAAGCCCACCGACGGCACCGCCCAAAAGCGAAAAGCCAAGCAAGGCACGCTCGGGCACACGCCAAGCGCCTCGCTTTGCGCGATGCTTGTCGGCAGCGTATAATGCAAAGGTAAAGAGGTTCATCAGGGCAAGATAGATAAGGTAATATGTCATTGTTTTGGTGTTCCTTTCAAAGCCAAGACAGTTGGGCGACCTTATATAATAGTATAAAGGATACCGATCTAAAAAGCAATCTCTTTTGTAAAAAGCGTGAAAAAAGGAAAAAGAAAATTTTTTAAAAAAAGTATTGACAACGAAAAGCCTATGTGCTAAAATATACAGGTCGCATAAATCTGGGTGTGGCGCAGTTGGTAGCGCGCTACCTTG
>JAFVTV010000049.1 GCA_017502975.1 Clostridia bacterium
CGCAAGATTTACAGAAAATAGTTTGTTTGAGTGTTATTTGATCATGGATCAACTTTTTGAACTAAAAAGAATAGCATTGCTTGAACAGAAAGAGTATGAGAAGGTGCTGTCTTGGTGCCGCGCTCACGAGAAACTTCTCTCAATTTTTGATGAGGGCTGTGAAGATTTCTTCGTCTGTCACAAACTTTGGAACTGTGAGGCAAAAGCACAAGCATACAAAAAGCTTGGTCAAAAAGATGAATGTCTACGGGAATTAAAAACATTTGTCTCGCTGACAAAATATCTAAATCAAAATGCAAAGGCTGAAAATTATCAAATCAGTTTGAGAAATCCTCTGTATTTTTCAACGATAGATGATTTGAGTACACAAGAAGAATTTATGACAACGATATATTTTGAGAAGCTGTTACCCAGATACGATAGTTTTTTTGATAATGATGAGGAATATTTGAATTTTAAAAACAGTCTTATCAAATAAAATTTGCCCCGCCTCGCGCGGGGCTTCGCTTTTGTGTCCACAAAAGCAGTACTTGTCAGGAAAAACAGACGGACTTTCGGGACGCACAAACCAAAGGCTCCCTTGTGTAAAGGGAGCTGACCCCGAAGGCGGCTGAGGGATTGCTTTTCGGTGGAATGTTGCTTTTTACAATCCCTCCGTCTCGCTTATGCGAGCCACCTCCCTTTACACAAGGGAGGCTCATTACCGCCCGACAGTTCACCTGAAAGGTGTAACACACTATACCTTGCAGGCAAGGTGTGTGAAAAGGAGTACGAACAAAATTGCTCGTACTCCTTTTGTTATTTTTTCGGAAGGTGGTGCCCCCTGCGTGTCATCTTGAGCGGAGTCCGCCCGAGATTCCACCTTCGCTTTGCTCGGTGCTGCTTCGCCGTTCGACTCCGCTCCGCTTCGCTCAGAATGACACGGGCGGACGCAGTCGAAACCCGAAGGGCGAACGGCAACGCCGTTCGGATCTCGCAGGGAGATTAAAACCTGCTTTATGGAAGGTACCCGTTTGGGGTGCTTTTTGGTTTTTAACTGATGGTATCTCCGTCAAGTGTGAACATCTTATCAACGGTTGCACGGAGTGCGGGGTGTGCCACAAGGTCAGGGTCGCGCTCGGCAAGTGCCTTTGCCTCGGCAAATGCTGCTTGCATCAGGCCCGTGTCGTCGCAAAGTGCGGCAAGGCGGAATTTGACACCGCCGCTTTGACGGATGGTATCGTTACCAGCACCTGACAGAAAGTCACCGGGGCCGCGCAGAGCAAGATCGCGCTCGGCAATGGCAAATCCGTCGTAGGTGGTGCGCATGGTGGCAAGGCGGCTTGCGGCAGTTGTGGTAGGATCGCTTATGGCATCGGAAACTAAGATGCAATAGGATTTTCGCATGCCACGTCCAACGCGCCCACGCAGCTGGTGCAGCTGTGAAAGTCCGAACCGTTCTGCATTTTCCACGACCATGAGCGATGCATTGGGTACGTTTACACCGACCTCAATGACGGTGGTGGAAACCAAAACCTGCACGTTGCCTGCTGCAAACTCCTGCATTGCGCGCTCTTTATCCTTGCTTTTCATGGAGCCGTGCACAAAACCAACCGAAAGCTCGGGCAGGGCTTGCTGCAGTTCCTCGGCATACTGCTTTGCCGCCTTCATTGGCGGTCTTGTGTCGGTAAGCGGTGCATATTCGCCGATCTCCGATAGCATGACCTCGTCGATTTCCGCATCGCGCTCCTCAACGGCGGGGCAAACGATATATACCTGTCCGCCCTCGCCGCAGGTCTTGCGGATAAAGCCCATAAGGCGCTCGCGGTAGCTTTCATCTACCACAAAGGTATCAACACGCTGTCTGCCGGGGGGCATTTCATCAATGCGTGAAAGATCAAGGTCGCCCCAAAGTGCAAGGGCAAGCGAGCGGGGGATGGGCGTGGCGCTCATGACAAGCATATGTGCATGCTCATTTTTCTCGGAGAGTATGGCGCGTTGCTTTACACCAAAGCGGTGCTGCTCATCGGTCACGATAAGCCCGGGTGCGGCGAATTCCACGCCGTCACACAGCAGTGCTTGGGTGCCGATCACAACGTCAAGCCGCTTGGCTGGATCCTCGGTGGCAAGCGCTGCGCGTATTTTTTTCTTTTCCGCTGCCGTAGTAGCACCAATGAGCAGCGCTGTTTTAATGCCCATTGCCGCAAACAGGGCGGAAAGATCCTCGTAATGCTGACGGGCAAGGATCTCGGTGGGTGCCATCAGTGCTGCCTGTCTGCCGCTTTGCACGGCAATCAGCATCGCGGCGGCGGCGCAGATCGTTTTGCCGCATCCGACATCACCCACCACAATGCGGCTCATAGGGATATCCTTTTCCATGTCGGCGCGTATTTCATCTATGACGCGCGTTTGCGCGTTTGTTAGACGGTAGGGGAGTGCGGAAAGCAGCCCTGAGAGATCCCCTCTTTCGCACATGGGCGCCCCTGCTTTTTTGGTGCTTTTTCGCGTGAGGGAAAGCCCGAGCGCGAAAACAAAGAATTCATCAAAGATCAAACGGCGCTTTGCCTTAGCAAGTGAAACATAATCGGTGGGATTATGGATGTTGCGAAGCGCAAAGCCAAGGGTGGAGAGCTTTTGCCCGATGCGGATCTCATCGGGCAGCGGATCCTCAAGCAGGGCGGCAGCCCCCAGCACCGTTGCCACGTTTCCTGCTACAAGCTTTGGTGTTAACCCTTGCGAAAGACGGTATACGGGCAAGAGATCCGGTAGGGGCGTATCCTCACTGTAGGGCTCGCTTTCAGGCGAGGTCATGACATAATTTTTTTGCTTTTTTTGCACCTTGCCCCAAAAACGGAAGGTGGAGCCGAGCACAAAGCGATTCTTTAAATAATCTTGATTAAAGAAGGTGATCTCACAAACGCCGCTTTCATCAAAGGCGCGGAACTTGAGAAGCGACATTCTGCCGCGAATGCGTGCGGATCTTGGCTCTGTGCCAACGGTCAAAACCACTGCAGTGCGACAATCCTCGGGGGCATCGGCAAGCAAATGCACATCGCCGCGGTTTTCGTAAGCGCGCGGAAAATGATACAGGAGATCGCCAAGCGTGCGCAGTCCAAGCTTTTCATAAGCGGCGATTTTGGCGGGGCCCACCCCGTGCAGTGTGCCGAGCTTATCCGTAAAATGTGCGGCCATCACGATACCTCCTTATCATGTGTTGGCACTATTATAACAAAACGGGCAAAAGCTTGTCAAGAAAATAGTAAAAAAATCAACGCTTTGCCTTGTTAATACTTGACATATCATGAAAAATAGGCTATAATAATAACATATAAAGTACGGTAGTGTACCGTGTGAAAGAGGAGAATCGAAACATGAAAAAAATTTTTGCAATCCTTCTTGCGCTTTTGTTGGTGTGCTCTTTTGTGGCATGCTCGGATGAGGAAGTTGAAAAAGAAGATGGAACAAACCTTACCGTTACCGATACGGAGCAGCATTACAACGCAGGCGGTACATATAATGATAGCTTTGTATACGAGATCATCAACGGTAATCAGGTTGCCATTATCGGCTTTGAGTCTGATTACACCCCTCACGATGTGGTTGTTCCCGCCACGATCGAGAACTGCCCTGTAGTGGAGATCTCGGATGCTGCCTTCTATCATTGCAGTCAGCTTAAAACGATTACCCTTCCCACCACTGTTACCAAGATCGGTAAAATGGCATTTGCGGGCTGTGTACAGCTTACTGCCGTAAAGTATGCCGACAATACAGAAAATATCAAGACGATCGATGAGTATGCCTTTGCATACTGCGAAAGCCTTGCAAGCATCACGCTCCACGATACGCTGACCGTGCTTGGTGAGGGTGCATTCTTCTACTGTGAGTCGTTGGTTACCATCAACATTCCCGCAGTGGTTCGCAATGCAAGCAATGAGGTACAAAGCGGTATTACCAACATTTGCGACATGACTTTTATGGGCTGTGAGAGCCTGACTACCGTTACAGGTGGCGAGGGCGTTGAGGTGATCGGTAGCTATGCCTTCCGCGGATGCGATGCGCTTAACTCGATCTCGTTTTCCTCTGTGCTGACCAAAATCGGCGCTTATGCCTTCTCCGGCTGCACAGCACTTACCCAGCCTACACTTGGCGAGGGTGTAACTGTTGGCGAATATGCTTTTGAATAAAATATATTAAGTTTAAAACACCCGCAGGTGCTTTGCACCTGCGGGTGTTTTGTCACACGGTGTATGTAATGGTATGACGCACCCTTGACTAAAGGAAGGGCTTGAGGTACAATATAAGTAATGGAAAATATAAACGGAGGATAGCATGAACTTTAAAATCGTATCGGATAGCTCATCCAACATACTGTCTTTTGCAGGTGTTCCATATATTACCGTTCCCCTTAAGATCATTACAAATGAGAAGGAATATGTTGACGATGCCACGCTTGATGTGGCAGGCATGGTAAAGGATCTGCGTACGGTAAAGGGGCGCACAGGTACCTCTTGCCCCAATATTTATGAGTGGAAAACCGCCATGGCGGATGCTGACGCTGTTTTTGCCATTACCATGACAAGCAATTTGTCGGGCACGCATGCCGCCGCATTGCAGGCAAAGGCAGAGCTTCTTGCTGAATGCCCCGAAAAGAAGATCTGTGTGCTGGATAGCCTTTCAACAGGGCCTGAGATGCAGTTGGTAATCGAAAAATTGGCGGCGCTCATTTCCTCCGGTAAAAGCTTTGAGGCGATCGAATGTGAGATCCGTGAGTATATGACGCATACGCATTTGATCTTTTGCCTGGAATCGCTTACTAATCTTGCTAGAAACGGGCGTGTGAATCCTGTGGTGGCAAAGGTTGCAGGGGTGCTTGGCATCCGTGTGGTGGGTGTTGCTTCAGAGCAGGGCACGCTTGAGCTGCTTCATAAGCCGCGTGGCGGGGAAAAGGCGCTCTCTTGCATTCTTGATGTGATGAAGCAATACGGCTACCGTGGGGGCGCTGTGCGCTTGGCGCATTGCAACAACGAGGTTGCCGCTACTAAGCTTGCCGCCAAGATAAGAGCTATATATCCCGCGGCAGAGATCAAGATCATTCCCACAACTGCCCTTTGCAGCTTTTATGCCGAAGAGGGCGGTCTGATGATCGGATACGAGGATATAAAATAAAACAAATTAAAAGGTGCTGCGTGTTGCCGCTTACGACAAGGGTACACGCAGCGCCCTTTTTATATATTTTCACGCATTGCCACTTCTGTGAGTGTTTGCATGCCGCACAGCAGAAGGGTGCGGTCTGCCTCCTTTATATAATCGGAAACGTTTACGGTGGTATAGCGTGGGTCAACGGCAATGATACGGTAATGACGGGCAAGGAAGGGAATCACGGAATTTGCAAAGCTATCCTTTATGACAAGCAGAGTCGGGCGGGTATCGTTCTCACCCATTGTGATCTCTGTAACACCGTCGTTGCCGCCAAGAAAAACGGCATAGCCATCTCTTGTCAAGAGCCTTGAAAAATCGTATAATCCTGTAAACGTAGCAGGATTTCCGTCTTTTGTAACAAGGAGTGCCTCATCGCCCGTATAGCGCCAAAGCTCTATTTTATCGGGGGCGACATTGAGCAGACCTGCCGCGGCATCTGTTGTACCCCAAAAGGAGCTGCTTACGGCTTCCCTTGAAAAATCCGTTTCCCGGTAAGGCGTTAGCCCCAACCGTGTGGCAATCGCCCTGTATGCGGCAAAGGCGCCTGCGGTGCTCCAGTGGTGGTCGGTGCGGTACCACTGCGCATCCTCGGTAATGTGATCGAGCAGCAGTGTTTGCGGCAGCTTTTCGCTTAGCTTTCTGTAAGGCACATTGCTTTTGCTTTGCCGATAGAGGTAGGGGAGTACATCGGTGCGTGCATCGATACGGCGGGGGGCGATGGCAACTGTGAGAGTGCTGCCGTTTTTCTCTGCCGCGGCAGAGAGTGCGGAAATCGCATTTAAATTTTTTTGATAGATGCGCTCGTTTACCGTAAGGCGCTTGGTAAGGCTCCCGTCGCGGCAGAGCAGCACATTGCTGACCTCGCACTTGCCGAGCGCCACCTCGGTCGCGGCGTGTACCCCACGCATCAAGCGCCGTCCTACCATGCGCTCCGCGGCATAGTGCTCCCACGCGGCGGTGTAAGAGCCATCCCGCAGTGCCGCCATTGAAAATTGGGGTTTTTCGGCAAGCAGGCGGTTTTCCGCTTCTGAGAAGCGCGCTGTCGGGAAAAACAGCAGCGATAAGCCGCCGCAAAAAAGAAGCGTGCCCGCGAAAAACAGTAATACCATATCTTTTTTTATTGATTTTTTTATATTCACCACCGCCTTTTTCTTTATTTTTTGCTTGCAGGTGCGTTATATGAGTGAAAAATTAAGCCAATGCGCACAATGTATTTTTTTAAAATTATTTTAAAGGCTTTCGGGAGAGGAAAATGAATTGTTTTTCACAGCTGTGAAAAACAAGAAAAAGGAGAACCCCTTTGCAAAGGGGTTCTCCTTTTTTACAAATCATTCAATTCAAATCAGTCAAGAGCGTCCTTGATGGAGAATTCCATGCGGTTCTTCTTTTGATCGAAGCCCATGTATTTTACCTTAACGGTGTCACCCATCTTCAGTACGTCCTCAACCTTGTCAATGCGGGTCTTGGCGATCTTGGAAATGTGCACCATGCACTCCTTGCCGGGCAGATATTCTACAAAGCAACCAAACTCCTTAATGCCTGTTACCTTGCCGGTAAATACTGCGCCAACCTCGGGGTCGTATGCGATAGCGGCAATGGCAGCGCGCGCCTTTTCAGCGCTTTCGCCGTTGATGGCTGCAATGCGGATCGTGCCGTCGTCGTCAATGTCGATCTTAGCACCGGATTCTGCGGTGATCTTCTGGATCACAGACCCGCCCTTACCAATAACCTCGCGGATCTTGTCGGGGTCGATCTTCATGGTGGTCATCTTGGGTGCGTACTTGGAAACCTCGGTACGGGGACCGGGAATTGCCTTAAGGATCACCTCATCGATGATATAATCGCGGCCCTTGTGGGTCATGGCAAGTGCTGCCTTGATGATCTCGGGCGTAAGGCCGTCAACCTTGAGGTCCATCTGAATGGAGGTGATACCCTTGTGCGTACCTGCTACCTTAAAGTCCATGTCGCCGTAAAAGTCCTCAAGACCCTGAATGTCCATCATAACATCCCAAGAGCCGTCCTCAGCGGTAATCAGGCCGCAGGAGATACCTGCAACAGGAGCCTTGATCGGCACACCTGCATCCATCAGAGCAAGGGTAGAGCCGCAAACCGAGCCCTGCGAGGTGGAGCCGTTGGAGGAAACCACGTCGGAAACAAGGCGAATGGCGTAGGGGAATTCCTCCTCAGAGGGGAGAACGGGAACGAGGGAACGCTCTGCAAGCGCGCCGTGGCCGATTTCGCGGCGGCCGGGGCTGCGAGAGGATTTTGCCTCACCCGTAGAGAAGCCGGGCATGTTGTAGTGGTGCATATAGCGCTTGCTGGTTTCGCTGTCGATACCGTCAAGCATCTGTGCTTCACCAAGCGTGCCAAGCGTTGCGGCGGTCATAACCTGGGTCTGACCGCGGGTAAAGAGGCCGGAGCCGTGTACGCGGGGCAACAAACCAACCTCGGCGCCGAGAGGACGGATCTCGTCCATGCGGCGGCCGTCAACACGCTTTTTGTCAACAAGCAGCCAGCGGCGCACGATCTTTTTCTGCATCTTGTAGAGCAGTTCCTCCATCATGCCGGAAAGTCCCTCGTATTTCTCGGAGAACTTCTCAACGATGGCATCGTAAATGGGAGCAATGCGCGCGTCGCGCACGTTCTTGTCGTCGGTGTCAAGGGCTACCATGAGGTCCTTTTCACAGAAAGCAAAGATCTCATCGAACATATCGTGGTCAAGCTCGCAAGAGGGATACTCGAACTTGGGCTTGCCGATCTCGTCGATAATGGCGTTGATGAATACAAGCAGATCCTTGATCTCGCGGTGTGCGAGCATGATCGCGTCGTACATGGTATCGTCGTCAACCTGGTTTGCGCCAGCCTCGATCATAACGACCTTCTCGGCAGAAGCGGCAACGGTCAGTTGAAGATCACTTGCCTTTTGCTGCTCCTCGGTGGGGTTGATCACAAGTTTACCGTCAATGAGGCCAACATGCACGCCGCCGATCGGGCCATTCCACGGAATGTCGGAAATGGAAAGTGCGATAGAAGCACCGATCATTGCGGTTACCTCGGGTGCGCATTCGGGATCAACGGACATAACGGTAAGTGTGAGAGCAACGTCGTTGCGAAGATCCTTGGGGAACAGGGGGCGAATGGGACGGTCGATCACACGGGCGGTAAGAACCGCCTTTTCGGAAGGCTTGCCCTCGCGCTTGAGGTAGCCGCCGGGGATCTTACCTGCCGCGTACATTCTCTCCTCATAGTCAACAGAGAGGGGCAGAAAATCGATACCGTCACGGGGACGAACCGATGCGGTGGCACAGCAAAGAATTGCGGTTTCGCCGTAACGAACCAGGCACGAGCCGTTTGCAAGGCCTGCCAGCTTGCCGGTTTCTACAACCAGCGGACGACCTGCCAGCGTGTAGCGGAAGGTCTTGTAATTTTTGAACACCATAGGGGTGCTCACTGCATTTTCGGACATAATGTATTCCTCCGTTATTATATTTTCGCCTGCGCAGGTTTAACAATTAACTACACGTCCGAGCGCTCGGGCGCATAGGTAACTGTTAAAACGTGCCGCAGGGGAATTTCTTTTTTGAAAAAGCGCAAACGGGAGCGCGGAGTGAGGCATAACCCCACTCCTCACTCCCGTAAAGATTACTTTCTCAGGTTCAGCTTCTCGATGATCGCGCGGTAACGCTCGATATCGTTCTTCTGAAGGTAACCGAGAAGGCTTCTTCTGTGACCGATCATTTTCAGCATGCCGCGGCGGCTGTGGTGGTCCTTGTGGTTAGCCTTGAGGTGCTCGGTAAGAGCATTGATGCGATGGGTAAGAATCGCAATCTGAACCTCAGGAGAACCGGTATCACCCTCGTGCATGGCATACTGTGCGATAATGGCCTGCTTTTCGTCTTGCTTCAACATAGTTTTTTTCACCTTTCTTTTTATTACAGCGCCAGCCCAGCGGCAGGTTGGTGAATACCGCATTTTGCGGCTGTATCCTGCTACCGAGAAAGCGTCATGCGGAGAGTATTATATCATAGTCTTACTTTTTTGTAAAGGGTTTTTTGAAAAAAACTTTTAAAAATATAATATTTATTTTTTTGAAGATTTATGCTTCGAAAAAAGCCCCATGCCGCCCGACACGATCAGCATGATGCCAAACAGGCGCCGCAAAAGCATTTGCGGCAAAACCGAGGCAAGTGCTACACCGAGAAAACTGCCGCCCATGCCGGCTAGCAGCAAAAAGGGGAGTGATTGCCACAGTAACGGTGTGCGAAATACATGGATGACAAGTGCGGCGCCCGAGGAAAAAATAAAAAAGATCAGGTTGATGCCTTGCGCCGTCATTTGCGGCAGATGCTCCACTGCGGTCAGCCATGTGACAAGCAGCCCTGCGCTTCCCACACCAAGCCCCGAGAGAACTGCTACCAAAAAGGTTATAATAACGGTCAGCCACATATCACACCACCAAAACAATGCCCGAGATCAGCACTGCCGTGGCGAAGATCCGACCAAGAACGCGCGGGGTGATCCATCGCAGGGCAAGGGCGCCGAGCGCACCCCCCAGCACAGCAGGCAGGATCAGCCCCCATAGCGAGACAGTTGGCAGGTGGCCGCCCCTTGCGTATTGCCATGCCGAAAGCACCGATAAAGGCAGCATGACGGCAATGGCTGTGGCATAAAAACTATGACCGTTTACGGGTGTTTTTCGAAAAAGCGCGCGTAAGCCTATCACCACTGCAATGCCGCCGCCCGCACCCAAAAGTCCGTTTAAAAATCCCGCCAGCAAGCCTATGCCAAGCAGGGGTAATATGGTTTTTTGAAGGTTTTTCATATATCAGCCCCCGAAAAATAATGTAAGTCGTTAAAATTAAATTAAAATTAGTCCTTGTATAATAAAATAAAAAATGTTATACTATATATTGGAATTTTATCCGCCATGTATACTGCCGATAGTATAACCGATGTTAGGGTGGTATGATACAGCGTGCGGAAATGCATTTTTTTGGAAAGGAAGCAACCATGCGGGAAGAACAGCAAAAGGACCGTGATCGCGTAACGCGCAGGGGCGGCACAAAAATGTTTGGTAATTCTGCGGCACCCAAAAGCGCGGAGCGTATTCACGTCTTTGATGAGGATAGACAGGGTGCACCGCGTGGCGGTCAAGGAAGCCGTGAGCCGCGTCGCGAGCAAGCCTATCGCGATGACAGCGACCGCGCATACCGTGACAGCCGCCGCTATCGCGACGATGATGACCGCGCGTATCGTGAGGAGCGCCGTTACCGCGATGACAGCGACCGCGCCTACCGCGACAGCCGCCGCTATCGCGACGATGATGACCGCGCGTATCGTGAGGAGCGCCGTTACCGCGATGACGATGACCGCGCATACCGTGACAGCCGCCGCTATCGCGATGAGGATAGCCGCCAAACTCGCCGCTCGGGCGATGAGAGCGGGCGCGCCGAGTCGCGCCGCCCGCGCAACGCGGACAAGCCTCACACCGAGAAAAATAAAAAGCAGATGCCTGCGGCAAACACAGATCTGTTTGCGCATCAGGTCGTGCCCTATGTGATGTTTTGGGTGGCGTTGTTTGCTGCCGTTAGCTTTGTGCTGCGCGATCTTGCGGGGCTGAGTGCCTCTGCCGGTGCTTTTGGCAACTGGCTTGCGGATTTCCTTTGCGGTCTGCTTGGCATTGGTGCGTATTTGCTGCCCCTGTTCCTTGTGGTTCTATCTCTGCGCTGGAAGCGCTTTGTGCGCCAGGGGCTGCTTGGCAAAAAACTGTTTTTGTCAACGAGTTTTCTTCTGCTGTTTTCCGGCATTGTTCACGTATTTCAGGATATTGACCGCGCCCGCAGGGTCACTACGACGGCAATCCTTTATGTCGAGGGTATAGCGCGTAGCGGTGGCGGAGTGTTTGGTGGCTTTGTGGGTGAGTGGCTCGGCTTTTGCTTGCGTCTGCCCGGCACCTGCCTGCTTGCCATTCCGCTTTTACTGATCATTGGTATTTATCTTGTGGGTCTGACGCCCAGCGGACTGTGGCAGCGTGTAGACGCTAAATTTAAAATGATAAGGCAGCAACGCCGTGAGGCGCGCGGTGCCAATGGCGCCAAAATTGCGGCGCCTGCCGCACGCGAGGCTCTCGGGAAGGGTACTGACGCCCAAGGTTCTGCTTGGAAGGAGCCCCGTCCGCTTTCGCGATCGGGTGCTGTGATGTACGATTTCCGTGAGGACGAGCCTGAGGTTGACATAGACCTTATGCCCGATGAGGCTGCTGTAAAGGGTAAGGCAGAGGAGGAGGCGCGTGTTGCTGCCTCGCTTGGTCGCAATGCAGCACAAGCCGCCAGCGCGCGCCGCTTTGGCGGGGCGAATGAGATCCTTGACATCCCCGAGGATGAGCCCGAAATCATAGAGCCCAGCCCTGAGGCGCGTACCATTCTTTCGCAAGCGGGACACGGTGACGATACCAAGCGACAGGTTGAGGAGCTCCTGCGTGATATGGAGCGTGCCGCAGAAGAGGAAAAGCCCTTGTCTGCACCTGTAAGCCCTGTTCTACAGGAAACTGTCCGTTCCGAGGAGAGTGAGCAGGGGCAATACTATGCGCCCTTTGCGCTTCCCGTTCGCCCCGAGCCGCGCCGTGAGCGTGCGGGTGAGCAGGATCGCTCTCATATTGTGATCGCTCCTCATGCCAAGGATGACACCATGTCGCAGGCAACTGCGGTGCCGGATGAGATCGTGTCCGATGTTACTGAAAGCATAGAGGATGAGGAGTGCCTTGGCAACATGCAAGCAACACCCTATCGCCCTGTGCAGCCCCAAGCCGCACCCGCAGAGCACAGCCGTGAGGCAAATGCATATGGTGGGCAGCCCCATACCACTGCTGCCGCGCATACTTCGGCAGCCCCTGCGTATGAGGCACGTATGACTGCTTCTGATGCTTTTTCTCTGATCAAAGAGAGTGAGGTTCCTTCGGAAGCGGTAGAGCCTGCCGCACCCAAGCGTGAAGCAGTTGACACTGTAAGCGATTGGCAAAGCGGAAGGGATGCGACCCCTGCATCCTCTCTTAGCAGTGTGTTTGATAGCCTGTTTGAGGCGGATGATGAGCAGGCAGAGCCTGTTATATCGAACGAGCCTGTCGGCGCTCGCCCCTCGATCGGCTTTGATGAGCCCGCCTCCTTTATGGAGGATGAGGAAGAGGCTGAGGATGATATTGCCATGCCCGCCCCCGGCATTTCTGCCGTGCGTGAGCGTGTAGAGCCGATATCGGCACCGTCCTTTGCGTCCTCCTTTACAGCGCCCACGCCCACGCGTTATGAGGCGCCGCGGCGCGCTGTGCCTGTTGTCAAGGCAGAGCCCGTACGTGATGAGAAACCCCAAGCGCCCGTGGTGGTGAGAAAGGAATATGTAAAGCCGCCTCTCACGCTCCTCAACGAGGACAAAAATCTGCGCAATGATGACTTTTATGAGGAGATCGAGGAAACCAAGCAGATTTTGCGTGACACGCTTGAGAGCTTTAATATCCATATTCAGGATGATGTTGCGTATTCGCACGGCCCTTCCGTTACGCGCTATGAGTTGCGCCCAGTGGCGGGCACAAGCGTGCGATCGGTCACCAACCGCATTGAGGATATTTCGCTCAACCTTGCTTCCTTGGTGCGTATCGAGGCGCCCATCCCCGGCAAGCCTGCCATCGGTATTGAGGTGCCCAACAAAGTGCGTGAGACCGTTTATATGCGCACCATGCTGGAATCCCCCGAATTTAAAAGCTCGACCGAGCCGCTTGAGGTGCCCTTAGGGCTTGACGTTGGCGGCGAGGTAAAAATGTGCAATCTTGCCAAAATGCCGCACCTTTTGATTGCGGGTACAACGGGCTCGGGTAAATCGGTTTGCATCAACTCGATCCTTGTGAGCCTTATTTATAAGACCTCGCCCGAGGATCTCAGGCTCATTCTCATCGACCCAAAGCAGATCGAATTTGCGCCTTACGAGCACGTGCCGCATCTTTATATGCCCATTGTTACCGATATGCAGCGCGCCGCAGGTGCGCTTGCCTGTGCGGTACAGGAGATGGAGCGCCGCTTTAGCCTGATCAGGGACGTTGGCGTGCGCAATATCGAGGCATATAACGAGGCGGTGAAAAACGATCCCGACCGCGAGCATTTGCCGTATATGGTCATTGTGATTGATGAGTTTGCCGACCTTAAGATGAGCTGCTCGAACAATGACCCCGAAAACTTTACCTGCCGTATTGCGCAAAAGGCGCGTGCCGCGGGCATTCATCTGATCATTGGTACACAACGTCCCTCTGTTGATGTAATTACGGGTAAGCTGAAGACCAATATTCCTTCCCGTATCGCCTTTATGGTAAAGCAGCAGGTAGACTCGCGTACCATTCTCGATGCCAACGGCGCGGAATCGCTGACGGGTCGCGGCGATATGCTGTATATGCCCAGCAACTCCTCTGACAAGGCGCCCAACCGTGTGCAGGGTGCGTTTGTTTCGGACGGTGAGCTTGAGCGTGTGATTTCTTTTGTGCGTAAGAATAACGATCCCGTGCAGTACAACCAAGCGTTTATGGATCAGATCGAAATTGAAATGGCGAAATCGCAAAATAGCGGCAAAAAGAATGATCTTGATGATTTTGCCGATGAGGGTGACGGCAACGAGGATCCCAAATTTGTGGAGGCTGTTAAGCTTGCGATCGAAACCCAAAAGGTGGCAACCTCGCTCTTGCAGCGACGCCTTGGCGTTGGCTACGGCCGTGCCGCTAAGATCATTGACCGTATGGAGGAGCTTGGCCTTGTCAGTGCCCCCGACGGCAACAAGCCCCGCCAGATCCTGCCTGCCGCGCAAGGGTATCTCAACCATATGGCGGCTGAGGAGGAGGGCGGCAGTGACGAGTTTAACGATTATCGGTAATGTAACAAAAAGCACCCGCAAGGCATTGCCTTGTGGGTGCTTATGAGAACTTCACCGATAAGCCGGGTTCTGTCGTGAACGGCCATCTATCTGCGATCTGCGTCGCCGCAGACCTTCGGGATCGCTCCCGTGCCACCCGGGGGAATACGTCGGGCAAACATCCCCCATGCGGTGTTGCTTCGGATAGGGTTTACAGCAAGCCTATGTTACCATAGGAGTGGGTGAGCTCTTACCTCGCCTTTCCATCCTTACCTCGCGTGAGCGAGGCGGTTTATTTCTGTTGCACTTTCCCGGCAGTCACCTGCGGCTGACGTTATCAGCTATCCTGCCCTATGAAGCCCGGACTTTCCTCACGGTAATACCTTTCGGCAACATACCGCGCGGCCGTTTGATGAAGTTCCGAAATATTATATCACGCACGCCCCTTTTTGTCAAGTGAGGGGTCTTAAAGGAGAAATATGACTTTTCTCGAATATTATTTGCAAATTCTGATATTCACTGCAGCCCTGCCGCTTGGCTTTGGGCTTGCTGTATATTTTTGCTACCGTGCCTTCTGCTCGCTTGTCGGGTGCGGTCGAGGCAAGCCGATCTTATTTTTCTTGCACATGATCCTTACTCCTATTCGTGAGTTTGCGCATTTGGTAGCGTGTATCGTTTCTTTTCATCGGGTGAGTGATTTTTGCTTACTGAACCCTTATGACCCTGAGGGTGAGATCGGATTTGTAGAGCATTCCTACAATCGAAAAAATCCCGTTGCGGTGTTTGGCAATTATCTTTTTGCCATGCTGCCTGCGGTGCTGGGGCTCTTTCTTTCCATGGTAGTGGTGCTGGTTTGCTTTCGCGGTGTGTTTGGCGATCTTTCGCGTGAGGTGTCAGCACTTGTGGATGCCGAGGCAGGCTTTGGCGAATACGCAAAAGTCGCGCTTGACTTCTTTCCCGCGATGTTTCGCGATGCCACAAGTGGTATTTTTGCTAAGATCATCGGATGCCTTTTACTGCTGTTGATCAGCCTTGGCGTTTATGTTTCTCTTGATGACCTTTACAGCGCCTTTTCAGGCATGCTGCTTTACGCGGTGCTTGCCATGGTGTTTGCGGGCGTCACGGCGCTTTTTGATGCGCGCTCTCGCCGCTTGATCCTTACCTGGCTGCGGACCTTTTCCACGGGTGTGACGGCCCTTTATACCGTGGTGCTTATTTTTGCGCTTGCGGCAGTATTTATTGGATTTTTGGTGTTTTTGTATCGGACCTTCTTTGGAGAGGGGAGGGCACAGTTGCCCGTGTACGTGGATCAACGATCCGATACAGAAGATGATGACGATGATGATTACGGTGATGACCGATATCAATAATTAAAAGGAGGTCTATATGCAAAAATTAATGAAAAATTGGGTGTTTACCATGATCACCTGCATCCTGCTGTCTGTGCTGACGGTTATCATGCTGCTTGGTGCCTTTGAGGTAAAGGGCTTTACCCTGGCACAGGATATTTTACACCTGCTGGTTGCGGTGGTGCTTGGTATTTATATTGTTTTTACGCTTTTCCCTATGATCGTGCATTATCGGGGCGTGCCGCAGCTCTTTGTGGGCGTGGAGATCGTGCTTTTGATCATTGCTATGGTGGCGCTTGTGTTTGCGCAGGTCAACGTGCCGTTCTTTTCCTCCTTGCAGGTGTGCTCGGTGGTCGGCCTTGCCATTTGGCTGCGCGGTGCGGTGGAGATCATACATGCGTATACGCTGCAGGGCACGCAGGGCAAAAAGAAGACGCCGCTTTGGGCACTCTGCCTGTACATATTGCTTTCTGCTTTTGGTGTGTGGCAGATGGCCAATCCCACCATTGAGGATAAGCACTTCCTCTTTGTAATCGGCGGTATTTCCCTTGTGATGGCAGTGATCTTTGGCTATGCAACGGCACAAAACCGCAAGGCTGCGTACGGCGGCAAGAAAAAGAAAAAGAAGGCGAAGAAGGGGAGCGAGGATAGCAAGCCCGTGGCGGCACTCGAGGAGCCCAAGCCTGTTGTGGCAGAAAAAGAGCCCGTGGCGGCTGTTACGGTAACCGATGAAAAGCAGTAACCTTCAAGAAATAAGCGTGCGCCGCCAAAATGGCTTTTTTAAGCGATTGGCTGATATTGCGGTGGCGCTGCCGCTGACACTTTTATCCCTTCCCGTTGGCGTACTTTTGGGGCTGCTGATCCTGTTGCGTGATCCCGGCAATCCCTTTTACTGTCAGCGCCGTGTGGGGCGCGACGGCAAGGTGCTTACCATACTCAAATTTCGCACCATGAAAAGGCGTTCTGATGAGGTGGAGCGTGTGCTCTCGCCCGAGGCGCTTGCGATCTATCGGCGTGAATATAAGCTGATGGATGATCCGCGCCTGATCGGTTATCGCAAAGAGGGCGATGGCAGTCGTTGCTTTGGTGCGATCTTGCGCCGCACCTCTCTTGATGAGCTGCCTCAGCTTTGGTGGAACGTGCTGCTTTGCGGCAATATGTCGCTGGTGGGACCTCGCCCGATCTTGCCCGAGGAGCTGGCACAGCACTATACAGCGGCAGAGCAAGAAGCCCTACTTTCAGTAAAGCCGGGGCTTACCGGATACTGGCAGGCGTATGCGCGAAACGCCGCCTGTTATGAGAACGGCGAGCGCCAACAAATGGAGCTTTACTATGTCAAAAACCGTTCATTTGGGCTTGACCTTAAGATCCTTTTTCGCACCGTTGTTGCGGTTATCACCAAAGCAGGGGCGAAATAAGCCTATATTTGAAGATAAAAAAGAACACCGCCGCGGCGGTGTTCTTTTTATGTGTTTGTAAGCGAAAGCTCATGATCGCATTCATGGTGCAATAGTGTCAAAAAGCTTTTAATGTGCTCCAAAGCATATACGTTGGAATTTTTATATACGTATGTCGTTCGTTTGTAATTGTCGATCTTTTTTAACACGACTTGATCTGAAAATTGACCGCGCCAAGATACAGACGGAACAAGGGATATGCCAAGCCCGAGCTCGATGCATTTACGGATATAATACGGATCATCACTGTGTATCACGATACGGGGAGAAAATCCCATATCATCACATATTTTTTGCGTAATAGAATAAAGGCTACTGTTTTTATTTGTGCAAATAAAGGGCTTGCCCACAAGGTCTGTCGGATCGATAACATCTTTTTTTGACAGAGGATCGTCTTTGTGTATGGCGAGCAGTATGTCTTCACTCAGCAGCTCCTCGCGGGGCATATCGAGCTTCCACATAGGTGTGTCGGATATAACAAGGTCCACTTGCTCGGCATCCGGTGAGAGGAGATATTTCGTAACGATCTCTGTGTCGGGATAGAGCTTGCTGAACTTTTCTACCGTTTGCATGATGATACGGCGGTTTATGTATATGGACAAATTTATTTTTTTCGCTGCGCTACGCTCGCCAATGCTTTTTTGCGCCTCATCGATAAGTGAGAGCGCGGCTTTTATCCTTTCCTCAAAAAGAATGCCGCTTTCATTCAGTTTTATTTTATTGGCATGTCTTGTGAAAAGAGCTACGCCAAGCTCCTTTTCAAGCCGCTTGATGCTTTGCGATACGGCGGAGGGCGGTACGTAAAATTTTTTTGCCGTTTCGGAAAAATTTTGCGTGGCGGCCGCATCCATAAAATATCTTAGCTGTAAAAGTTCCATAACGTCACCTTCCTTTCGTATATTCTATCACAATGTACTATAACTTTCAAGTGATAGTACGATAATTTATCTTATTATTTACATTTCAGTAGATCCGTGATAAAATGTACGTGCTAAAGGAGGATATCATAGATGGAAGCATTACTTAGTATGTTTAAAAACGTTGTTTTATTTGTGGCTTTGGCGGTGCCCGGGTATTTGCTCGTCAAAACAAAAATGCTGAATTCTGCGCATTCGGGTGTGTTATCAAAGCTTTTGATGTATGTGGGAATGCCGTTTTTGATCCTTTCGGGAACGGTGAATAACATTTCCTTTGGCAAAGAGCTGATCATAACGGTTGCTCTTGTTGCGGCGATCGGCATCGCGTTTACCTTTGCCATGTTTTTTGTATCAAAGCCCGTGTCGGCTATGGAAAAGAACGAAAAAACAAACGGAATGATGCGCTTTTGTATGACCTTTTCCAATAATGGGTTTCTTGGTATACCGCTTGCGGTCGCCGTATTTGGTGCCAACTCTCCCGTTATGACGGTTCTTGTCATTCTGAACATCATCACAAATATTTTGATGTATACCTTAGGGGTATATCTTGTTTCGGGTGACAAAAGCAAGATAAGCCTGAAAAAAGCCTTCTTAAATCCCGTTTTGATTGCGTTTGTTATAGGCATTATTTTGAATTTGCTGAAGGTGAACACGTACGTTCCTGAAATATCCACCTTTTCATCGCATTTCAGCGGTCTTGTCACGCCCCTGTCCATGACCATTCTTGGCATGAAAATGGCAGAGATCAAGTTTGTGTCGCTGTTTAAGTCTTGGCGCATGTATTACGTTTGCGCTTTGAAGCTGATACTCTTTCCCTGTGTTATCGTGGCGCTTCTTCTTGTTGCCAAACGATTCGGCGCGAGTATGTTTGACGCCAATGTGATACTTGGCTTTTTCATTGCGTTCGCAATGCCAACGGCAGGCCTTGCCTCTACCTTTGCTGATGGCTTTGGCGGCGATACCGAAAATGCCGTATCGATGACGCTCGGCACGACCGTCCTTTCGATCCTTACGATCCCGGTACTATACTGGATACTTTCCTATTTACTGTAAAGGAGAATGGCCATGAAATATTTAGAAAATATTTGTTACGCAAAGCGTGAGGATGAGGAGCTGCTGCTTGATATATATTTGCCTGAAGCCACAGAATTCCCCGTGTTTGTCTTTTTCCACGGCGGTGGGTTAGAAAAGGGAAGTAAGCGGGGGGCAAAGTTTTTTGCACAATATTTGACAGACAGAGGAATTGCCGTGGTATCTGCCAATTACCGTATGTATCCGAATGCGAAATATCCCGATTTTATCGTGGATGCGGCCGAGGCTGTGCACTGGGCATCGGAAAACATGAACAACTATGGCAAGTGTGAAAAGATGTTTGTGGGCGGAAGCTCGGCAGGCGGATATCTTTCCATGATGCTTTGCTTTGACCCCCGTTGGTTATCCGCGTATGAAGCCTGGAAGATCCCTGTGACGGGATATTTTCATAATGCGGGACAGCCAACCAGTCACTTCAAGGTAGTGAACATGGAAGACGGTGTGTCGGAGAAGCGCTTGATCATAGATGAGCGCGCGCCTATGTACCACATTGGCACCGCCGAGGAATATCCGCCGATGCATTTTGTTGTTTCGGATAACGACAGAGCCTGCCGCTATGAGCAGACGATGCTGCTGCTTTCTACACTCAAGCATTTCAAATATGATCCCGAAAAAATAGGCTTTACGCTGATGCACGGCAAGCATTGCGAGCACGATAAAACGTTTGATGAAAATGGGGACAATATCCTTGGCAAACTTTTGGTTGAATTTATCAAGAAGTGGTAAGGGTAAAAGTTTGACGCAAAAAAGAACACCGCCGCGGCGGTGTTCTTTTTTATATTTTGCTTAGTCCTTCAGGGCTGCCTGCGCTGCTGCAAGGCGAGCGATCGGCACACGGAAGGGAGAGCAGGAAACGTAGGTAAGGCCTACCTTGTGGCAGAACTCAACGGAGGAGGGGTCGCCACCGTGCTCACCGCAGATACCGAGCTTGATGTCGGGGCGGGTTGCACGACCGAGGGTCGCTGCCATTTCAACAAGCTTACCAACGCCGGTCTGGTCGAGCTTAGCGAAGGGATCGTTCTCGTAGATCTTGGTGTCGTAGTAAGCGTCAAGGAACTTACCTGCATCGTCACGGGAGAAGCCGAAGGTCATCTGCGTGAGGTCGTTGGTACCGAAGGAGAAGAACTCTGCCTCCTTGGCGATATCGTCAGCGGTAAGTGCTGCGCGGGGGATCTCGATCATCGTACCAACCTTGTACTTGAGGTCGGAGCCTGCGGCTGCGATCTCAGCATCGGCGGTAGCAACAACGTGGCGCTTAACGAATGCAAGCTCCTTGATCTCGCCAACCAGCGGGATCATGATCTCGGGCACAATGGTCCATTCGGGGTGAGCCTTCTGTACGTTGAGGGCTGCGCGGATCACAGCCTTGGTCTGCATGACGGCGATCTCGGGGTAGGTAACTGCAAGACGGCAGCCACGGTGGCCCATCATGGGGTTGAACTCGTGAAGACCCGAGATGATGTTCTTGATCTCGGCAACGGTCTTGCCGGTGTTCTTTGCAAGGAGCGCAATGTCTGCTTCCTCGGTGGGAACAAACTCGTGAAGGGGCGGGTCAAGGAAGCGAATGGTTACGGGGCAGCCCTCCATTGCCTCATAGATCTTCTCAAAGTCGCCCTGCTGCATGGGCAGGATCTTGTCGAGTGCTTTCTCGCGACCCTCAACGGTGTCGGAGCAGATCATCTCGCGGATGGCGGCGATACGGTCAGCCTCAAAGAACATATGCTCGGTACGGCAAAGGCCAATACCCTCAGCACCCAGCTCGCGTGCCTTCTTTGCATCGGTCGGGGTGTCGGCATTGGTGCGGACCTGCAGCTTGCGGTACTTGTCAGCCCAGCTCATGATCGTGCCAAAGTTGCCGGAGATCTCTGCGTCAACGGTCTTGATGATGCCGTCGTAGATCTTACCGGTAGAGCCGTCAATCGAAATATAGTCGCCCTCGGTGTAGGTCTTGCCTGCCAAGGTGAACTTCTTGTTTTCCTCGTCCATCGCGATCTCGCCGCAGCCCGAAACACAGCACTTACCCATGCCGCGTGCGACAACCGCTGCGTGAGAGGTCATGCCGCCGCGCACGGTGAGGATGCCCTGAGCTGCCTTCATACCCGTGATGTCCTCGGGAGAGGTCTCAAGGCGAACGAGAATGACCTTCTTGCCTGCCTGGTTCCAAGCATCTGCGTCGTCAGCGGAGAATACTACCTGACCGCAAGCGGCACCGGGGGATGCACCAAGGCCCTTGCCGATGGGGTTGGCAGCCTTCAGTGCCTTTGCATCGAACTGCGGGTGGAGCAGGGTGTCAAGGTTGCGGGGGTCGATCATAAGAACAGCCTCTTGCTCGGTCTTATGGCCCTCTGCAACAAGGTCAACGGCGATCTGAAGCGCTGCCTGTGCGGTACGCTTGCCGTTACGGGTCTGGAGCATGAAGAGCTTACCGTGCTCAACGGTGAACTCCATATCCTGCATATCGTGATAGTGGTTCTCGAGGATACCGCAAACCTTTACGAACTGCTCGTATGCCTCGGGGAACTTCTCAGCCATTTGTGCGATAGGCATGGGGGTACGAACACCCGCAACTACGTCCTCGCCCTGTGCGTTGGTGAGGAACTCACCCATCATCTTCTTTTCGCCGGTTGCGGGGTCGCGGGTAAAGGCAACACCGGTGCCGCAATCGTCACCCATGTTGCCGAAGGCCATGGACTGGACGTTGACAGCAG
>JAFVTV010000050.1 GCA_017502975.1 Clostridia bacterium
CAAGCTTCTTGTAGTCCTCGGGTCTGCCGTGCGCGCGGTAGTGCGCTGCAACCGTTTCATCGGTTTCCCAAATCGAGGAAAGGCAGGTCGTTTCGGTGGTCATCACGTCAATGCCGTTACGGAAGTCGATCGGCAATTCCTTTACACCCGGACCCACAAACTCCAGCACGCGGTTCTTTACAAATCCATTTTCAAATGTAGCACCTACAAGCGCGATCGCCACGTCGTGCGGGCCAATGCCTTTCTTTGGCTTGCCGGTCAGGTAAACAAGAACCACCTCGGGGCGGTTGATGTCGTAGGTGTTTTTGAGAAGCTGCTTTACAAGCTCGGGGCCGCCCTCGCCAACCGCCATGGTGCCAAGCGCACCGTAACGGGTGTGGCTGTCAGAGCCAAGGATCATCGCGCCGCACTTTGCCATTTCCTCACGGGCAAAGGAGTGAATAACGCTCTGGTTTGCGGGCACGTAAATACCGCCGTATTTCTTAGCGGCGGAAAGACCGAATACGTGGTCATCCTCGTTGATCGTGCCGCCAACCGCGCAAAGCGAGTTGTGGCAGTTTGTCATGGCATAGGGCATGGGGAACTCGGTAAGACCGCTTGCTCTTGCCGTTTGAATGATACCAACGTAGGTAATATCGTGAGAGAGCATCGCATCAAAGCGAAGCTGAAGCTTATCTTCATTGCCCGAAAGATTGTGGGCTTGCAGAATGGAATATGCGATGGTGTTTTTGCGTGCCTCGGCAGGGGAAAGTGTAGCTGTTGCGGCAGGCTTGCCGTCAACCAAATACACGCCGTGCTCGGTTAATTTGACCATTTGAAACAGTCCTCCTTGATAAACAATCACTTTATTATAAAATATAATACGTATAATGTCAAGAATTAGCGGAGGATTTTAAGAGGATTTTTATTTGCCGCGGTGAACGCGTGCGCACTTTGCATAAAAACAGGGCGCCGCGCAGCCGCCTTGTTTGGATAACCTAACAAATGTAAAAAAATGCAAAAAAATAGATTGACATTTCTTGCGGATCTCGCTATAATGAAGTTAGTTTAGGCTAACAAATGCGCACTGAGCATCTGAAATTACAGTAAGGAGAAGCGTTATGAAGACACTAAAAAACGTTGCAGTGGGTAAAACCGTAAGGGTTGTAAAGCTGCATGGCGAGGGCGCCATTAAGCGCCGCATTATGGATATGGGGCTGACCAAGGGCGTTATGGTAACCGTTAGAAAGCTTGCCCCTCTCGGTGATCCTATGGAGCTTACTGTGCGCGGCTACGAGCTTTCGCTGCGTAAAGCTGATGCCGATATGATCGAGGTGGATTGATTTTTATTCTTTGAATGTTAGCGGTTGCTAACAAAAAACAAAAAGGAGAACGGACATGAATATAAGGATCGCACTTGCCGGCAACCCCAACTGCGGCAAGACCACATTATTTAATGCCTTAACGGGGTCCAATCAGTTTGTTGGAAACTGGCCCGGTGTGACGGTAGAAAAAAAGGAGGGAAGGCTGAAGCAGCGCGACGGCGTGGTCGTGACAGACCTGCCGGGCATCTATTCACTCTCCCCCTACACGCTCGAGGAGGTCGTGGCACGTAATTATCTTATCGAGGAGCGTCCTGATGCGATCCTCAACGTTGTTGACGGCACCAATATTGAGAGAAATCTGTATCTTACCACGCAGCTGACCGAGATCGGTATTCCCGTGGTCATTGCCATTAACATGATGGACGTGGTGAGAAAAAACGGAGACGTGCTGGATATTAAAGAGCTTTCTCGTCATTTGGGCTGCCCTGTGGTGGAGATCTCCGCACTAAAGGGTGACGGCGTTATGGAAGCAGCAGATCTTGCCATTGATGCGGCAAAGCACGGCAAAACGCTGCCACGACACCTGTTTTCAGGGGAGGTTGAGCACGCGATCGCGCATATTGAGGAGGCAGCCGTGCACACCATGCCCGAGGAGCAGCAGCGCTGGTACGCCATCAAAATTTTTGAGCGTGACAGTAAGGTGCTTGAGCGCCTTGCACTTTCTCCCGAAAAAATGGCACATATAGAGGCTGATATCGTAGCGGCGGAAAAGGCGCTTGACGACGATGCGGAAAGCATCATTACAAACGAGCGCTATAATTACATCGTGGGTGTCGTTGAAAAGTGCCTAAAGCGCAAAAATGCGGGCAAAATATCAATTTCCGAAAGGATCGACCGCGTGGTTACCAACCGTTTTGCGGCATTACCGATCTTTGCGCTCATCATGTTCCTTGTTTATTACATCTCTGTATCCACCGTTGGTACTTGGGTTACCGATTATACCAACGACGGCTTGTTTGGTGATGGTTGGTATCTTTTTGGCATCGGCAGAAATGCTTATGAGGAAGCCATTGATGAATACGTTGCCGAAAACAAAATTTTGGAGCAAGCGGCTGTTATAATTGCTACCAATAAGGCGACCAATAATGAAATCAAGGGTATAGATGATCTTACGGGTGCTCTTGGCAATATTTATGATGCTGAAGCTGAGGATAAGCCTGATTTCGGCGCGTTTGAGGAGGCTGTCGGCTCCTATGGCGCACAGATCACCGCAGGCCTTGACGAGGCGGGTGAGTTCATTACTCTCGATGCTTGGCTTGAGGCTGAAATGGAGGGGGCGCCCGCCAATGACGAGTTTGGCATTTGGGTACGCGGTGTACCTCTTTTGGTTGGCAAATTGCTCACATCCATGAACGCAGCACCTTGGGTCGAAAGCCTGGTGCTTGACGGTATTGTCGCAGGTGTTGGCGCGGTGCTTGGCTTTGTGCCGCAGATTTTGGTTCTGTTTATTTTCCTTGCGTTTCTTGAGGCGTGCGGCTATATGTCGCGTATCGCCTTTGTGCTTGACCGCATCTTTTGCAAATTCGGTCTTTCCGGCAAATCCTTTATCCCGATGCTGATCGGCACGGGATGCGGTGTGCCCGGTATTATGGCAAGCCGCACCATTGAAAACGAGCGTGATCGCCGCATGACGATCATTACCACCACCTTTGTTCCGTGCGGCGCGAAGCTGCCTGTGATCGCTTTGATTGCAGCGGCGCTCTTTGACGGTGCGTGGTGGGTAGCACCCAGTGCCTATTTCATCGGCATTGCCGCCGTTGTCGTGTCAGGCATCATGCTCAAAAAAACAAAGTCCTTTATGGGCGAGCCTGCTCCCTTTGTTATGGAGCTTCCCGCATATCATATGCCGACATTTATTAACGTCATGCGCTCTATGTGGGAGCGTGGCTGGGCGTTTATTAAGAAGGCAGGCACTGTTATCTTGGCTTCTACCGTGCTTATTTGGATGTTTTCTACACTGGGCGTGGTTGACGGCAAGCTGTCATTTGATATCGAAATGGAGCTGCAAAACAGCTTTCTTGGGTACTTTGGCAAGGCCTTTCGTTGGATATTCATTCCGCTTGGCTTTGCGGGCATTGAAACAACGGTTGCCACCTTTATGGGCCTTGTTGCCAAGGAGGAGATCGTTGCGGTGCTCGGCGTGCTTGACTTTATCGATATGACACAGCTGGCGGCGTATTCGTTTCTTGTTTTTAATCTCCTGTGCGCACCCTGCTTTGCCGCAATGGGGGCGATCCGTCGCGAGATGAATAGCCCGAAATGGACTGCATTTGCCATTCTTTATCAATGCGGCTTTGCATACCTCATATCGTTCATTATTTATCAGATCGGCGCACTGTTTGTTGCTGACGTCACGGCAAATGTCTTTGGCGTGATCGTGGCGCTTATCGCCCTCGCAGGGCTCGTATATATGCTGATTCGCCCCCAAGGGAAAGAAACAAGGCTTTCGAAGAAGGTCGTTGTCAGCACAAAGAAAAATATTTGATCGTAGCATCTTTTGAAAGGAGATGAAAAAATGCTTGCATGGTTACAGCAAAATTGGGGAAATGTTGTCATACTCGGCGTCATTGCGCTGATCGTTGGTGCGATTTTGTTTTCCTATGTGCGCAAAAAGCGCCAGGGAAAGAGCACCTGCCTTTGCGGCTGCTCACAGTGTGCTATGCAGGGCATCTGTCATCAGCAAAAGAAAGGGAACGAGAATACGAAAGATAAGTAAAAAACGGGAGTGGGGAGATCGTTTGACCTCCCCACTCCCATTTTCATATGCCAATACGGTATTGAAAAAGCTACCTTTTCTTCCAAAAGGAAAAGGCAAGGTAATCGGCGTTTTGCACCTCGCGCTCGTAGATATCCGCCGCGTTTACTGCATCGTGTAGATCTTTTGCGGTGTGTATCAGCTCACCGTGCTCGCCTAATTTTACCTGCATTTCGGGCGGAAGCGAGAAAAAGTATAGGGCACTGCTACGGCTGCCTCTTATGAGCTCATTTAAATTGTGATATCGCATATTGCTGCCCTCAAGCGTGTGATTTGCGGCAGTGCCGCGATGCGCTTTAACGGTAGTATGTGCGAGTGGGGAAAGGACTATGTTATGATCGTAACAACGGTTAAAATAGACGGAATGATGTGCGGCATGTGTGAGGCGCATGTAAATGATGTGATACGCCGTACGTTTTCGGTAAAAACGGCAAAGGCCTCCTATAAAAAGGGGATCGCAGAGCTTGTCACCACTGAGGTGCCCGATATTGAAAAATTGCGCGCGGCAATCGTGGGTGTCGGATACCGTGTGCTTGAAATTTCACACAAGCCATATCAAAAAAAGAGTATTTTCTCCAAGCTTTTCGAGTAATTTGTCCTTAAGCTGTCTGCTTTCATAAGCAACGCATTTTTCAAACCTTATGTGACAAAAAATAATTGACGGGCGCGCCCTTTTGTGCTATAATAAATGCATAAATTGTCCCCGAAAGGAATCTGAGTATGAAAATTCGCATCGGTATTTTTGGTTACGGCAATCTTGGCCGTGGCGTTGAGGCAGCCATTCGTCAAAACAAAGATATGGAGCTGGCGGCAGTATTTACCCGTCGCGATCCCGCAACGGTAAAGCTGCAAACGGCAGGTGTGCCTGTTTATCACGCTGACAAGGCTCTTAAAATGAAAAACGAGATCGATGTGATGATCCTGTGCGGCGGCAGTGCGACAGACCTGCCCGAGCAGACCCCCCAGCTTGCCGCCCACTTTAACGTGGTGGATAGCTTTGATACGCACGCCCGCATCCCTGAGCATTTCGCAAACGTTGACCGTGCCGCAAGGGCAGCTAAAAAGATCGGCATTATTTCGGTTGGCTGGGATCCCGGTATGTTTTCCCTGAATCGCTTGATGGCAAGTGCCATTTTGCCCGAGGGCGAGGAATATACGTTTTGGGGCAAGGGCGTGAGCCAAGGACACTCCGACGCCATTCGCCGCGTGGAGGGCGTTGCTGACGGCAAGCAATATACTGTGCCTGTGGAGAGTGCGCTTGCAGCGGTGCGTAGCGGCACTGCACCTGTGCTTACCACGCGTGAAAAGCACACGCGTGAATGCTATGTTGTGGCAAAAGAGGGCGCAGACAAGGTGAGGATCGAAGAAGAGATCAAGTCGATGCCCAATTACTTTGCCGATTACGATACCACAGTGCACTTTATTTCACAAGAGGAGCTCAACGAAAAGCACAGCGGTATTCCGCACGGCGGCTTTGTCATTCGCAGTGGCAAAACGGGCCTTAACCGTGAGCATAATCATATTATCGAATACAGCCTTAAGCTTGATTCCAATCCCGAATTTACCGCATCGGTGATCGTGGCATACGCGAGAGCCGCTTACCGCCTTGCGGCAGAAGGGCAAAAGGGCTGTAAGACCGTGCTTGATGTGCCCCCCTCTTATATCAGTGCGGTGGCACCTGCCGTGCTTCGCAAAAATCTTCTATAACAAAAAAGCCGCGCGCGGCCAAAGCGTGATGTTCTTAGCGGAGAATTGACATGATACGCGGTAGGGGCGAACTGTGTTCGCCCGCGGGCGTTCGCAGAACGCCCCTACGGATAGAAAAATTGCTCGGCAGTAAACAAATAATTAACCCCAACAGATTTTTCAAGGTCTGTTGGGGTGTTCTATATTAAAATTCACTTAGTATTGGTACGCCGCAAATATTCTTGAATCAATAAGGGTTGAATAAGCGGATAAGTCCATTCCGTGGGAAGATCATTAAAGAAAGAGACGCTTTCCATTTCACTATGAAGTTCATTTTCGAATGACTGAATATTTGCGATAAATAGCATACCGTAGGTTTCCTCACCTGTTTGATTAACTCTATTCTTACCCGTAACAGAGTATACACAGATAGGAAATATGTCAAATTGTAACGCACCTGTTTCCTCATAAAGTTCCCGCTTGGCTGTTTGAATTATCTCCTCGTTTGACTCTCTGTGCCCTCCGGGAATTTCATATGTGCTTCTATCTTTATGCTTACAAAATACCCATTGTCCATTGTGTTTAGAAATAATAACCGCAAATTTTAGTGGTTTGTCGTCAACCTGTTCATAAAAGTTCACTTTCATATAGCTCTCATCTCCTGCAACATCTTGTTTTCCCATCCCTTTATCGCCAGTTTCGCCTTTGTATTACAGCATTGCAAGCAACGCGGACTTCGGGCAAAGCCCATACCCCTAAGGGTGAGCCCGTCCTAAGGCTCTCTCCGGGAGGGAGCTGTCGCCGTAGGCGACTGAGGGAGAGTGCGTAACAAGAAAGTTGATACAACCCTAAAGTCACGCAGGCTCCTTCCACCGCTAACGCGGTCCCCCTCCCTCTCGGAGGGAGGCTTTTCGTTAGCCCCATTATAACACAAATCGGCAGAGAAAACAAGTTCTCTGCCGACTTTTTGTGCTTACAATTTCTCCGTTAAGAACAACAAAGAAAACCGCGCGCGGCTTTTTTTATGTTTAGCCGACCATGCCCTTGATAAAGATGTAAATGCCAATGATGACAAGAATAGAGCCGCCAAGGATCGTAGCCTTGCCCGAAAGCCCTGCACCGAATTTCTTGCCGATCAGCACGCCGCCAAGGCAGATCACAAAGGTTACAGCGGCGATCAGCGCAACTGCAAGGAGCGCCTGCCACACATCGTATTCTGCAATGGTAAAGCCAACGGAAAGCGCGTCTATCGAGGTAGCAATGCCCTGCACAACGAGCGCAACAAGGCTAAATTTTGCCACAACGCTCTCGTCATCGCAAAGTCCCGCGCGGCACGCCTTTATTCCCTCAAGCAGCATTTTGCCGCCGATAAAGGTAAGCAGCAGAAGCGCGATCCACGGAATAAATTTGGCAAACACCTCAAATTGTTCAGCAAGGGTGTGCACGCAAAGCCAGCCGATAAAGGGCATGAGCGCTTGGAACACAGCAAAGGTCGCGGCGATCAGCAGCATGCGGCGGCGCTTCATCGTGTGGTCAGCAAGGCCGTTCGCGAGTGACACCGAGAAGGCATCCATAGCAAGCCCTACGCCAAGTAAAATGTTAGTGAAAAAGAATTGAAAGCCCATGCTTTTTCCCCCTTTTGATTTTGCAAACAAAAAAACCCAAATGTGGCGCAGGAACCACACTTGAGTCTCGTAAATTAAAGCATGCCAGGCAACGTTGTGCCATTATGTTGACATACTGCACGGCAAAATGCCATGCTTACTACTCCCTCACAGGATACGCACGCATTATAGCAGAATTTTTTTTACTTGTCAAGAGGTTTTTTGCCGAATTTTGATTTTGCATACTTTTTGTATGGCGAAACAACTGCATTTTTGCAAAAACGAGAAAATGCGGCAAATTATTGAAAAAATACAAGAAACAAACTGCAAAAATTGGAAAAATAAACTCGAAAATTGGAAATTTTTTGCAAAATATAAAGTTTGAGGTCAAAGAAAGGCGAGGGGATGCACGCAAACCTGTAAGGCAAACACTTACGGGCCTGCAGGCAGTATGAGGCGTGCCGAAAACACTTGCGCCAATGTTACTTTTTTTCTCGAAAATTCTCGAAAGTCCGCTTGACAAAATATACATTATATGTTATTATAAAAAGCGTAAAAAACGGTTTCTGTGACTGACGGAATTGTGGGTCACCACGGGGGAGCAGAAATAATAGCGAAATTTGCAATGCGGGTTTCGCGCCGACCGTCTGGGCACACTCGTTTCCAAACCAAGGAATCAGTGTGTCTTTTTTACTTTGCATTATTTTGCGGAGGTGTTTAGATGAAGAAAAAAGTTGGAATTATCATGGGTAGTGACAGCGATCTGCCCATTATGCGCAGGGCAGCTGATACGCTGGCTGACTTTGGCGTGCCGTTTGAGGTGCACGTGATGTCGGCACACAGAACGCCCGACGCCGCTGCTCGTTTTGCGCGCAATGCACGCGAGAATGGATTTGGTGCCATTATTGCTGCGGCGGGGATGGCCGCGCACCTTGGCGGTGTGATGGCGGCATATACCACGCTGCCTGTGATCGGCGTGCCCTGTAAGTCCACCAATCTTGACGGTATGGATGCACTGCTTTCCACCGTGCAGATGCCCTCGGGCATTCCCGTTGCAACGGTTGCGATCAACGGCGCCGTAAACGCAGCACTTCTTTGCTGTGAGATGTTTGCCATTACCGATGAGGAACTTGCCGCAAAACTTGCCGCAAAGCGTGCGGCTGATGAGGCAAAGGTGCTTGAAAAAAATGCCGCGGTTGAAGCAGAATTTGCTGCCTTCGCAAATCTTTAAGGGGTGTAGTGTATGGGCGGCTTTTTTGGCGTTGCGGCGCGACATGACGCGCTGACAGATATCTTTTTTGGTACAGACTATCATTCCCACCTCGGCACGGCACGTGCCGGCGTGGCGGTGTATGACCGCGAGGTTGGGCTTCAGCGTGAAATACACAATATCAAAAACACTCCCTTTCGCACCAAGTTTGAGCACGTATTTGACGATATGAAGGGCAGTTCTGCCATCGGCTGCATCAGCGATGGCGAGCCGCAGCCCCTGCTTATTCGCTCTCATCACGGAACTTACGCTATTTGTAACATCGGTGCGATAACGAATGCAGATGAGTTGATCGAAAAATATTTCAAAACCAGCGGCGGGCATTTTGATGCGATGACGGGCGGCGCAGTCAATCCTACTGAGTTGATTGCCGCGCTGATCGACCAAAAGACAGATCTTGTCGAGGGTATTCAGTTTGCGCAAAGCGAGATCAAGGGCTCAATCACGGTGCTGATCTTGCGTGAAGGCGGCAGCATCATCGCCGCGCGTGACAAATTCGGACGCTTGCCGATGATTCTTGGCAAGGGAGATGACGCATATTGCGTGACCTTTGAGAGCTTTGCTGCGGAAAAGCTTGGCTATACGGTCTTCAAGGAGCTCGGTCCCGGTGAGATCGTGGAGATCACACACGAGGGCACAAGGCAGCTTGTCGCCCCGGGCAAGGAAATGCGTATTTGCTCGTTTTTGTGGTCTTATTATGGTTACTCCCCCTCGGCGTATGAGGGCGTGAACGTTGAGGTCATGCGTTACCGCAACGGCGCGATCATGGCACAGGGCGAGAAGGGTGCGGGCGATTTGCCGCCGCTTGATTTTGTGGCAGGCATGCCTGATTCCGGCACCCCCCACGCCATCGGCTATGCAGGCGAGAGTGGGATACCCTTTGCGCGCCCTTTCCTCAAATATACGCCTACGTGGTCGCGCAGCTTTACACCCAATAAGCAGGTGGAGCGTAACCGCGTGGCAAAAATGAAGCAGGTGCCGGTAAAGGAATTGATAGACGGTAAGGATCTGATGTTTGTTGATGATTCTATCGTGCGCGGCACGCAGCTCAAAAGCACCGTGGATTTTCTCTTTAACAGTGGCGCGAAGTCGGTGCACATGCGCTCGGCTTGCCCGCCGATCATGTACCGTTGCAAGTATCTTAATTTCACGAGCGCCAAAAACGATATGGAGCTGCTCGCACGCCGTGTGATCCTCGAGCTTGAGGGTGAGGAGGGCGAAAAGCACATTGAGGAATACAGTGACGGCACCACCGAGCGCGGCCGCGCACTGCGCCGCGCGATCTCCGAGAAGATGCACTTTAATTCACTCGAATTTCAATCACTTGAGGGTGTGATAAAGGCGATCGGTCTTGAACCGTGTAAACTCTGCACATATTGCTGGAACGGAAAGGAATAAAATTATGCACAATCAATCGAAATCTGAAAGCTACGCAGCCGCAGGTGTTGACATTACTGCGGGCTACAAAGCAGTTGAACTGATGAAAAAGCACGTTGCGCGCACCAAAAACGAGGGCTGCCTTGATGACGTTGGCGGCTTTGGCGGTTGCTTTGGTCTTAACATTGCCGGTATGGAGGAGCCTGTGCTCGTATCCGGCACTGACGGATGCGGCACAAAGGTCAAGCTTGCCATTTTAATGGACAAGCATGATACCATTGGTATTGATGCCGTTGCCATGTGCGTCAATGACATTATTTGTGTAGGCGCAAAGCCGCTGTTTTTCCTTGACTATATTGCTTGCGGCAAAAACGTGCCCGAGAAGATCGCCTCGATCGTTGGCGGTGTTGCAGAGGGCTGTGTGCAGTCGGGTGCCGCGCTGATCGGCGGTGAAACTGCCGAGCATCCGGGCCTGATGCCTGTTGAGGATTATGACCTTGCCGGCTTTGCTGTTGGCGTGGTTGATAAGAAGAAGATCATTGATAACACGAAAATGAGCGAGGGCGACGTGGTGATCGCGCTGGCATCCAGCGGTATTCACTCCAATGGCTTTTCTCTCATTCGCAAGGTGTTTGATATTGACAATAACCCCGCTTCGCTGTATGTGGCGAATGAGGCGCTTGGCGGTAAGTCGGTTGCCGAAACGCTGCTTACCCCCACCAGAATCTACGTGAAATCGGTGCTGGCACTTCTCGAAAAGGTAGAGGTGAAGGGCATTTCTCACATTACGGGCGGCGGCTTTTATGAGAACATTCCGCGCAGCATCCCCGACGGGCTCTGTGCCAAGATCGATAAGAGTGCGGTAAAGGTGCTTCCCATTTTCGATCTCATTGCCAAAACCGGTAACATTCCCGAGCGCGATATGTATAACACCTATAATATGGGTGTTGGTATGAGCATTGTGGTGCCTGCCGATCAAAAGGACGAAGCGCTTGAGATCCTTCGCGCTCACGGTGAGGATGCATATCTCATCGGCGAGATCGTAAAGGGTGAGGATAAGGTGATCCTTCAATGAGTAAAACGAAAATAGCAGTTCTCGTTTCGGGGGGCGGCACCAATTTGCAGGCATTGATCGATGCACAGCAAGGCGGCATCCTTAAAAACGGCGAGATCGTGCTTGTTATTTCAAATAACAGTGGTGCGTATGCGCTTACCCGCGCTGCGAATGCGGGCATTGCAACTTGCGTGATCTCCAAAAAGGAGTTTGGCTGTGCCGCGGCGTTTGAGGAGAAATTGCTTGCTACCTTAAAGGAGCAGGGAATTGAACTGATCGTGCTGGCAGGCTTTATGGTGATCCTCAGTCAGCGCGTGACCGATGCATATCCCGAGCGTATCATCAACGTACACCCCTCGCTCATCCCCTCCTTTTGCGGAGAGGGCTTTTACGGGCTGCGTGTGCATGAGGCGGCACTTGGCTACGGCGTGAAGGTAACCGGTGCAACTGTCCACTTTGTAAACGAAATTCCCGATGGCGGCAGGATCATTATGCAAAAGGCTGTCGAGATCCGCGAGGGTGATACACCCGAGGTGCTCCAGCGCCGCGTTATGGAAGAGGCGGAGTGGAAAATATTGCCCCTTGCAGTTGAGCAGGTAGCGGCAGAAATAAAAGAGAAGAAAGAGTGAAATTATGGCATTGTTTGATTTGAAAAAGCTTCTGCGTGAAAATACATACCCCGGGCGTGGTATTGTGATCGGCAGGTCAGCCGACGGCAAAAACGCCATGATCGCTTACTTTATCATGGGTCGCAGTGAAAACAGCCGCAATCGCGTGTTTGAGCGCTTTGAGGGTGGCATGCGTACCAAGGCATTTGATGAGAGCAAGCTTTCCGACCCGAGCCTCATTATTTATAACCCTTACCTTGCGCTTGCAGGCACGGACATCATCACCAACGGTGATCAGACCAATACCATTTACGATCATATGGTAAAGGGCGAGAGCTTTGAGGATGCTTTGATGACGCGTGAGTTTGAGCCGGACTGCCCCAACTATACCCCCCGTATTTCGGGCGTTTGCTATTACGGTGACAAGGATTTTACCTATTCGCTCTCTATTCTCAAAAGCGCAAACGGTAATCCTGCGGTATGTAACCGCTATTTCTACCGCTTTGCACCGCGCGCAGGCATCGGCCATTTTATCCACACCTATAAGTGTGACGGCAACCCGATCCCTTCCTTTTACGGCGAGCCTGAGGAGGTCGCACTCCCCAATACCGCTGAGGAGCTTTCTGAGCTTTTGTGGAAGAACCTGAACCCTGATAACAAGGTCTCGCTTTTTGTACGCTGCGTACCGCTTGACGGCAGCGCTCCCACCGAGATCATTACCAATAAAAATCAATAAGCGAGGCTGTTACATATGAAAGATTTTGAACTGAAATACGGCTGTAATCCCAACCAAAAGCCTGCCAAGATCTACATGCATGACGGAAGCGAGCTTCCCATCAAGATCCTTTCCGGCAGACCCGGCTACATCAACTTTCTGGATGCTTTCAACTCTTGGCAACTGGTAAAGGAATTAAAGGAGGCTTTGGGGCTTCCCGCCGTCACGTCCTTTAAGCACGTTAGCCCCACCTCGGCGGCTGTTGGTGTAAAACTCTCCGACAAACTGAAAAAGGCATGCTTTGTAGAGGATATCGAGGGGCTTGACGATTCGCTCCTTGCCTGCGCTTATGCGCGTGCACGCGGTACTGACCGTATGTGCTCGTTTGGCGACTGGGTGGCACTTTCTGATGTGTGTGACGTGACCACGGCGCAAATGCTCAAGCGTGAGGTTTCTGACGGTATCATCGCTCCCGGCTATGAGCCTGAGGCGCTTGAGATCCTCAAGACCAAAAAGAAGGGCAATTACAATATCGTAGAGATCGATCCCAATTATACTCCCGATCCTATTGAGAGAAAACAGGTGTTTGGCATCACCTTTGAGCAGGGCAGAAACAATTTTGAGATCAACGCAGCACTGCTGCAAAACATTGTAACCGAAAACAAGGATATGCCCGAGAGCGCGGTGCGCGATCTGATCGTTGCCCTCATCACTCTCAAATATACGCAGTCCAATTCGGTTTGCTATGCCGTTGACGGACAGGCGATCGGTGTTGGTGCAGGTCAGCAATCCCGCGTGCACTGTACACGTCTTGCAGGCGGCAAGGCAGATACCTGGTTCCTGCGTCAGCACGACAAGGTACTCGCCCTCCCCTTTAAGGAAACACTCGGTCGCCCCGATCGCGACAACGTCATTGACGGTTATATAAACCAAAACGAGGAGGACGTTTGCGCTGAGGGGAATTGGCAAAAGTACTTTACCGCACAGCCCGCTCCCTTTACCCGTGAGGAGCAAAGAGCGTACCTGGATACGATCAGCGGTGTTGCCTGCGGCTCGGATGCCTTCTTCCCGTTTAGCGACAACGTAGAGCGCTGCAAAAAGAGCGGTGTTAGCTACATCGCACAGCCCGGTGGCTCGATCCGCGATGATCTTGTGATCGAGTGCTGCAACAAATACGGCATGGCAATGGCATTTACCGGTATGAGACTCTTCCACCATTAATAGAAAGGATTTTTTAACATGAACTTTTTCGACGAACTTGCAAATTATGATAAAGAGGTATTTGATGGGTGCAACCTTGAGCTGACTCGTCAGCGCCACAATATTGAGCTGATCGCCTCGGAAAATATTGTTTCCAAGGCGGTTCTTATGGCGGCAGGCACGGTGCTGACCAACAAGTATGCCGAGGGCTATCCCGGCAAGCGTTACTACGGTGGCTGCCACTGTGTAGATATCGTGGAGGATATCGCACGCGAGCGCGCAAAGAAGCTCTTCGGCGCCGAGCACGCAAACGTACAGCCCCACAGCGGCGCAAATGCCAATCTTGCCGTATTCTTTGCACTCTGCAATCCCGGTGATACCGTTATGGGTCTGAACCTCGCACACGGCGGCCACCTTTCCCACGGCTCACCTGTTAACATTTCGGGCAAGTACTTCAATGTCGTGCCTTACAGCGTAAACGACGATACCGAGATGCTCGATTACGAGGATATTCGTCGCGTGGCGCTTGCGTGCAAGCCGAAGCTGATCGTTGCAGGTGCCAGCGCTTACTCGCGCACCATTGATTTTGAGGCGATCGCAAAGATCGCAAAAGAGGTTGGCGCTTACTACATGGTAGATATGGCGCACATCGCAGGTCTTGTTGCGGCAGGTCTTCACCCCTCTCCCGTACCCTATGCCGACGTTGTTACCACTACCACGCATAAGACTCTGCGCGGCCCGCGCGGCGGCATGATCCTTTGCCGCGAGGAGCTTGCAAAGCAGATCGACAAGGCAGTGTTCCCGGGTACGCAGGGCGGCCCCCTCATGCACATCATTGCCGCTAAGGCAGTTGCGCTTGGCGAGGCAATGACTCCCGAGTTTAAGGAATATCAGAAAAACGTGAAGGAAAACGCTAAGGTGCTTTGCGAGTGCCTTAAGGATGCGGGATTCCGCATTGTTTCGGGTGACACCGACAATCACCTCATGCTCATCGACCTTCGCCCCTTCGGTATTACGGGTAAGGAAATGGAAAGACGCCTTGATGAGGTACATATCACCGTTAACAAGAATGCGATCCCCAACGACCCCGAAAAGCCTTTTGTTACCAGCGGTATCCGTGTGGGTACGCCCGCCGTTACCAGCCGTGGCTTTGGCAAAGAGGAAATGCGCCTGATCGCTACCTGGATGCGCGACGTTGCCGCTGATTTTGAGGGCAACCGCGAGCGCATTGCAGGTGAGGTTATGGCTCTTTGCGAAAAATTCCCGATCTACAACTGATATAAAAAGGAGCTTTTTATGAAAATAATGGTCGTTGGTGGTGGCGGCAGAGAGCATGCCATCATTCGCTCGCTTCTCAAAAACCCTAAGGTTGAAACAATTTATGCAGTACCCGGTAACGGCGGCATGAAGGATGATGCCGTACTCGTGCCGATCGCTGCAACCGAAACCGATAAGATCGTTGCGTTTGCCGTGGAAAATAAGATCGATTATGCCGTTGTTGCACCTGACGATCCGTTGGTGCTGGGCACTGTCGATGCGCTTGCGGCTGTGGGCATTCCTTCCTTTGGCCCCAATAAGGCTGCGGCGATCATTGAGGGAAGTAAGGTCTTTTCCAAGAACCTGATGAAAAAGTACAACATTCCCACTGCGGGCTATGAGGTGTTTGACGATCCGAAAAAGGCACTTGCATACCTTGAAACGGCAGAGATCCCGATCGTGGTGAAGGCAGACGGTCTTGCACTTGGCAAGGGCGTCATTATTGCCACCACACGCGAGGAGGCTATGGATGCCGTGCACTCCATCATGGAGGATAAGGTGTTTGGCAAGAGTGGCAATCAGATCGTGGTAGAGGAGTTCCTCACCGGTCCTGAGGTGTCTGTTCTCGCCTTTACCGATGGTAAGACTATGGTTCCCATGGTATCCTCTATGGACCATAAGCGTGCCCACGATAATGATGAGGGCCTCAATACGGGTGGCATGGGTACCATTGCCCCCAACCCCTACTATACCAAGGAAATTGCTGACCTTTGCATGGAAACCATCTTCCTGCCCACTATGGCGGCAATGAATGCCGAGGGCAGAACCTTTAAGGGGTGCCTGTACTTTGGCTTGATGCTCACCCCCAAGGGCCCGAAGGTGATCGAGTATAACTGCCGCTTTGGCGATCCCGAAACGCAGGTGGTGCTCCCCCTTCTTGAAAGCGATCTTCTCACCATTATGCAGGCGGTGACCGAGGAGCGCCTTGACGAGGTAGAGGTGAAATTCAGCAACGGTGCTGCTTGTTGCGTTGTTATGGCATCCGAGGGCTATCCCGGTAAGTACGAGAAGGGCTATCCGATCACGATGAGCGACGAGGCACGCCCCCACGTATTCGTTGCGGGCGCATCTCTTAAGGATGGAACTGTCGTTACCAATGGCGGACGCGTGCTTGGCGTTACCGCGGTAGAGGATACGCTTGCCGGCGCGATCAAAACAGCATACGCGCGTGTAAATGAGGTTCATTTTGACAATGCATTTTATCGCCACGACATCGGCAAACGCGCCATGGCGGCACTGACAAAGGAGTAACAAATGGTATTTAGAGTATATGTAGAGAAAAAGCCCGAACTGGCGCATGAGGCAAGCGGCCTTTTCTCGGAATTGAAAAATCTTGTTGGCATCTCGGCACTGACCTCAGTGCGCGTGATCAATCGCTATGATGTAGAGAATACCGAAGCTGCACTTTTTGAAAAGGCAGTACGCACCATTTTCTCCGAACCCCAGCTGGATATTGTCAGTGACGAGCTTGATGCTAAGGGCGGCATCGTCTTTGCGGTTGAGCCCCTGCCCGGTCAGTTTGATCAGCGTGCCGATTCCGCTGCGCAGTGCATTCAGCTGCAAAGCGGCGGTGACCGCCCCACCGTGCGCTCCGCAAAGGTCTACGTGCTTGGTGGTGAGCTTGCCGAAAAGGATGTTGCCGAGATCAAAAAGTTCGTGATCAACGCGGTAGAAAGCCGCGAGGCAAGCCTTGAAAAGCCCGAAACGCTTGCTGTGGAATACGCAATTCCTTCCTCGGTAAAAACCGTTGATGGCTTTATTTCGCTTGATGAAAAGGGTCTTGCCGATCTGCTTGACAGCCTTGGTCTTGCGATGGATCTTGACGATCTTAAATTCCTGCAGGCGTATTTCCGTGACGAGGAAAAGCGCGATCCCACCATTACCGAGATCCGCGTGGTCGATACCTATTGGTCTGACCACTGCCGTCACACCACCTTCTCTACGCACATTGATGACGTAAAGATCGATGATCCTGCAGTTGCTGCCGCTTACGAGCGTTATCTCGCCGCACGCGTTGAGGTCTATGGAGAGGAGAAGGCTGCAAAGCGCCCCCAAACCCTCATGGATATCGCAACGATTGCAGGTAAAGTGCTCAAAAAGCGTGGGCTTCTCCCCGAGCTTGATGAGAGTGAGGAGATCAATGCTTGCTCCATTCATGTGACCGCAAAGGTAAACGGAGAGCCCGAGGATTGGCTCTTGATGTTTAAAAACGAAACGCACAACCATCCCACCGAGATCGAGCCCTTTGGCGGTGCGGCTACCTGTATCGGTGGCTGTATCCGAGATCCGCTCTCCGGTCGCGCATACGTGCATCAAGCAATGCGTGTGACGGGTGGTGGCGATCCGCGCCGTGCCCTTGCCGATACCATCCCCGGTAAGCTTCCCCAGCGTAAGCTTGCGCAAACAGCGGCGGCGGGCTACTCCTCCTACGGTAACCAGATCGGTCTTGCAACGGGTCACGTTGCCGAGGTCTATCATGACGGCTATATGGCAAAGCGCCTTGAGTGCGGTGCTGTGGTTGCCGCGGCTCCTGCCTCTAACGTGCGCCGCGAGCGCCCTGCCGCAGGTGACGTTGTCATCCTGCTTGGCGGTCGAACCGGCCGTGACGGTATTGGCGGTGCTACCGGCTCCTCTAAAAGCCACAATATGAAGTCCCTGACGACCATGGCTTCCGAGGTGCAGAAGGGTAACGCACCCGAGGAGAGAAAGATCCAGCGTTTGTTCCGCAATGCTGAGGTCACGCGCCTCATTAAGCGCTGCAATGACTTTGGCGCAGGCGGTGTTTCGGTTGCCATTGGCGAGCTTGCCGACGGCCTTGCGATCGATCTTGATGCTGTTCGTAAAAAGTACGACGGCCTTGACGGTACCGAGCTTGCGATCTCCGAGTCGCAGGAGCGTATGGCTGTTGTGGTTGAAGCAAAGGATGCGGATCAGTTTATTGCCTATGCTGAGAGTGAGAATCTTGAGGCATACCGCGTGGCTGTTGTAACCGAGGAGGCGCGTATGGTTATGACCTGGAAGGGGCAGACCATTGCCGATCTTTCCCGTGCGTTCCTTAACACCAACGGTGCAGATAAGCATACGGAAGTTCATGTAACCGAAAAGGATCTTGCCGCGCTCAGTGCGCCGCTTTACGGCTCGCTTCGCGAGATGGCAGGCGACCTTAAAACCGCCAGCCGTCAGGGTCTTGTAGAGCGTTTTGACGGTTCGATCGGTGCGGGATCTGTTACCATGCCCTTCGGCGGCAAAACGCAAAAGACACCCGCGCAATCCATGGCAGCCCTGCTGCCCGTTCTGCCCGGTGAAGCGACCGAGCAGGCAAGCGTCATGTCCTGGGCACTGGATCCCGATCACATGAGCATTGACACCTACACAGGCGCACGTGCAGCCGTGTATCACTCCATGGCAAAGCTTGTTGCCGCAGGTGCTGATTATAAGCAGGCGTATCTCACGCTTCAAGAGTTCTTTGAAAAGCTTCGTACCGACGCTACGCGTTGGGGCAAGCCCTTCTCGGCACTTCTTGGTGCAATGGATGCACAGCTTGAGCTTGGTGCCGCTGCAATCGGCGGTAAGGACTCGATGTCGGGTACCTTCCTTGATATGGATGTACCCCCCACACTCATTTCCTTTGCAATCGCGCCCATTGCGGCAGGGGATGTGATCACGCCCGAATTTAAGGCAGCAGGTCACCCCGTTTACCTCTTCGCACCCGACGAGGATACGGCAGAGTCGCAAAAGGCTGCTTGGGAGGCATTCTATGCGCTCCATAAGGCAGGCAAGGTCAAGGCTGCATGGGCTGTGGAAAACGGCATTGGCGAGGCTGTAATGAAGATGTCCTTCGGTAACAAGATCGGCTTCAAGTCCGCCCAGTGCGATGATTGGCATTCTGCCGGTATGTACGGCTTTATCGTGGCTGAGCTCTCGGAGGAGGTAGAGAACATCTACGCCTTTAAGCTTGGCGAAACCACCGCTGAGGAGGTCGTTGACCTTGCAGGCGATAAGGCTACCATTGATGAGCTTCTTGCCATTAACGAGGCTGTGCTTGAGGGTGTATACCCCACCAAGGCAGAGCCCAAGGAAAAAACCGCTCCCATCTTTACTTATACTAAGGGCTTTGACGTAGCGCCTGCAGTGAAGTGTGCGCGCCCCAAGGTTCTTATCCCTGTATTCCCGGGTACAAACTGTGAGTATGATTCTGCCCGTGCCATGATGAATGCCGGTGCTGACGCAGAGATCGTGGTCATTCGCAATCTTACCGCTGATGACGTGGCAAGAAGCGTGGAAACGATCTCGAAAAAGCTTGCCGAAAGCCAGATGGTATTTATCCCCGGTGGCTTCTCCGGTGGCGATGAGCCCGATGGCTCCGCTAAGTTTATTACCGCATTCTTCCGCAATCCGGCAGTAAAGGAGCAGGTCACGCGCCTGCTTGACGAGCGCGACGGCTTGATGCTTGGTATCTGTAACGGCTTCCAGGCACTCATTAAGCTTGGTCTTGTGCCTTACGGTAAGATCATCGATACCGATGCAAGCTGCCCCACGCTTACATACAATATCATCGGACGTCACCAATCTAAGCTGGTGCGTACGCGCGTGGCAACCAATAAATCTCCTTGGCTTGCAGCAACCAATGTGGGTGATATCTATACTGTGCCGATCTCTCATGGCGAGGGCCGCTTCCTTGCCGGCGATGAGCTTGTAAAGGAGCTTGCCGCAAACGGTCAGATCGCAACGCAGTATGTAGATCTTGCAGGCAATCCCACCATGGACAGTGCCTTCAACCCCAACGGCTCTGTTGCCGCAATTGAGGGTATCATTTCTCCTGACGGTCGCGTGCTCGGTAAAATGGGTCACAGCGAGCGTATTGGTAAAGATCTTTACCGCAACGTCCTTGGCGAGTATGACATGCAGCTCTTTGCTTCTGCTGTCAAATATTTCAAAGGCTAATTAAACTAAAAACACAGTGCATGTCCATTTGGGCATGCGCTGTGTTTTTTTCACCACACATTCAGTTCATTCATATACTGTCCTCGATAGTGTTTTTTTGAGAAAGGCGGGGGCGAAGATGAACAAGATCGTGGTAAACGGCGGAGAACGGCTCTTTGGCGAGGTGGAGATAGGTGGTAGCAAAAACGCCGCGTTGCCCCTTTTGTTTGCAGGCATCTTAACAGGGGAAGTTTGCGTATTTTCTTCCTTGCCGCGCGTGAGTGACGTGTTGCTCGCACTTGAAATTTTGCGTGCGCTTGGCGCACGTATCCGCTTTGTTGAGGGTGGCGACGTTTGTATTGATTATGCGTCTATGCGCCCTGCCTTGCCGAGCGTGTGCTTAACGGGTGCCATTCGCGGGTCTGTGTATTTGCTGGGCGCCATGCTCGGGCGCTTTGGTAAGGCAAAGCTTGGCGGGGCGGGTGGTTGCGACTTCGGCTCTCGTCCGATCGATCAGCATTTGATGGGCTTTGCGGCACTTGGTGCCGAGGAGTATACCGAAAACGGCGCGCTGTGCCTTGTCGCAAGCGAGGGACTTTCCGGCGCTGATATTACGCTGAAAATGCCCTCTGTCGGTGCCACCTGCAATATTTTAATGGCGGCATGTGCCGCGAGCGGAAGGACTGTTATCCGTAATGCCGCCGCCGAGCCGCATGTGGTGGCGCTTTGCGAGTTTCTCACAAAGGCAGGGGCGCAAATCAGCGGAAAGGGAACGGATACGCTTACCGTTTACGGCGGAAAATCCTTGCACGGTTGTCAAATTACCGTGATTCCCGATATGATCGAGGCGGGTACGTATCTTTGCGCCGCCATGGCGGCAGGTGGGCGTGTTACGGTAAAAAACGTGATGCCCTCGCATCTTGGCGCGGTGCTCGATGTGCTACGGGAAATGGGAGCCACGCTCACGGTGGGGAAAACGCAGATCACACTAAGGGCACCGACACGCTGTCACGCAGTGACGGTACAAACAGGGCCGTATCCTGCATTTCCAACCGATCTGCACCCGCAGTTTGCGGCACTCTTTGCCTTGGGTAGCCGTACGGCAGGAGAGGGGCAGATGGTTGAGCGCGTGTGGCAGGATCGCTTCCGTTACACTGAGGAGCTGGTAAAAATGGGGGCATCGGTTAAAATTTCAGGGGAACGTGCCACGTTTTTTCCTAAAATGCTAGCACCCGCCGTCGTGCGCTCGCCGGATCTGAGAGGCGGCGCTGCGCTTTTGCTTGCGGCTTTGTCTGTCAAGGGGCGCACTGAGATCACCAATGCCGCCACCATAGGGCGGGGCTATGAGCATCTTGAAACCAAGTTCCGCTCACTTGGTGCTGACATTCGTGTGTTTGGCTAGTTATAATCGACAAACGGGTTGCCTTGTTTTAATGCTTTGGCTGAAAATAAGGCAGCCTTTTTTCGTTTGCTGTTGACAAGGAGGGCTGTTTTATGGTAAAATATCAAGTGATATATAACGAATGATATATTAAAGGAGAAATGTATGCCGCCCAAAGTAAAAATTACAAAAGAGGACATTATAAAAACAGCACTCCTGCTATTGCGAAAAAACGGTGCCGATGCGATCAATGCAAGAAGCATTGCCGCAGCACTTGGATGCTCCACACAGCCTGTGTTTTCAAATTTTGCAACCATGGAGGAGCTGCAAGCCGCGGTTACAGTTGCTGCGCGTGAGCGTTATCTCGGATTTTTGCAAAACGAGGCACAGGAGGATAAATACCCGAAGTATAAAGCCTTTGGTATGGCGTATATTCGCTTTGCCAAGGAGGAAAAGGAGCTCTTTAAGCTGCTGTTTATGTGTGACCGCGGAGGAAAGGAAATTGAGCCGGGCGTTGATTTTGAAGCTTCGGTTGCAATGATCATGCAGGCAAACGGTGTGAGTGAGGAAAGGGCAAGGTTGATGCATCTTGAAATATGGACCTTTGTACACGGCATTGGCACGATGCTTGCTACTTCATTTTTAGAGCTTGATTGGGAGCTTATCAGCAATATGATAACAGATGTGTATCAGGGAATTCGAGCAAGGCACTTAGGAAAGGAGAGAGAATAAATGGATGCAATTAAAATAGAGGGGCTTAGCAAACGGTATGGGGATCTTATTGCCGTGGATGGGCTTTCGCTATGCATAAAGGAGGGTGAGCTTTTTGCCCTTTTGGGAGTAAACGGTGCAGGCAAAACCACTACGATAAAAATGCTTTCCTGCCTTACCGCGCCAACCCAGGGAGATGCCTATTTGCACGGGAACAGTATTTGCAAGGATACTGCGGCAGTCAAAACGCTGATAGCCGTATCCCCACAGGAAACTGCCGTGGCAAGAGGGCTTTCGGTGCGTGAAAATCTTCAACTGATGTGCGGCATCTACGGCTTTGAAAGTGATAAAAAAACGGCAAAAATAAAGGAGCTTACAGCACTTCTTGATCTCAAAGAGGTGATAGAGAAAAAGGCAGGCAAGCTATCGGGCGGCTATCAAAGGCGGCTCAGTATAGCAATGGCGCTGATCAGTGAGCCGAAGATCCTGTTTCTTGACGAGCCTACGTTGGGGCTTGATGTTCTGGCAAGAAGCGATCTTTGGGATATCATTCGCTCGCTTAAGGGCAAGGTCACGATCGTTTTGACCACGCATTATATGGAGGAGGCGGAGGCGCTTTGTGACCGCATTGCAATCATGAAGGATGGAAAATTGCTCATTTGTGATACCGCTGCGAATATAAAAGCGGTGGCGGGAACAGATAATTTTGAGCAGGCATTTGTTCAAATCGTAAAGGGGGCGGGGAAATGAGAATGCTGACGTTTGCAAATAGAAACGCAAAGGAGATCATCCGCGACCCTCTCACACTGTTTTTTGGCCTCGGATTTCCCCTTGTGCTGATCTTGCTGTTGAGTGCAATTCAGGCGAATATACCGGTAGATCTGTTTGAGATCGCGCATCTTTCCCCCGGCATTGCGGTGTTTGGGCTTTCCTTCATGACCTTGTTTTCCGCAACGCTTATTGCCAGGGATAGGAGCAGCAGCTTGCTGCAGCGCTTGTATACAACACCGCTGACACCCCTTGATTTTATCCTCGGCTACACCCTGCCCATCATCCCCTTTGCCGTGGCGCAAAGCATTTGCTGCTATCTCGTTGCCATTATCTTGGGGCTTGAGGTTACAGTCAATATTCTTGGTGCTGTTTTGTTTATCATACCAATCTCTGTTCTTTTCATAGCGCTTGGTCTGCTTTGCGGCAGTGTTCTCAACGATAAGCAGGTCGGCGGCATATGCGGTGCGTTGCTCACCAATCTCTCGGCATGGCTGTCGGGCACGTGGTTTGATCTTGAACTCGTTGGCGGTGTATTTAGAAAAATTGCATATGCGCTCCCCTTTGTACATGCCGTTGAATTGGAGCGTGCTGTTATCAGAGGAAGCTATGCCGATATTTTTCCGCATCTTTGGTGGGTGTTGGGATATGCCGCCGTCGCGCTTTTGGCAGCCGTGCTGCTATTTCTCAGACAGATGAAAAAGGGAAACGCAACGTGATAAATTTCATTGCGTGAGGTAAGTTCACGCGATTCTAGAATAGGCTAAAATAACAAAAAAGAGCAAGCGTGTGAGGAATTTTCCTTTTAGGCTTGCTTTTTTTGTACAATAAACCGATTGAGTGGTTTACATTTCTTAATAGGATTGAGTTTTGCTTTGCGCAATTTTTTGCCGACGGATAAGAGGAAAAGTCGAAATAACTGCCTTTTTTGGCGAGAAAATGTAAACAATATATAAATTTTAAAACTTGCATGACATGCAAAAAGTTCTTTTTTTGCCGCGTTTGCTGATTTTATTTGAAAAAGTAGCCAAAACTGACGTTCGCATTTAAATTTTTTATCAAAATTATCGATAAAATGTGACATTTTTTTTCAGATTTTAAAACTTACTTGCTATTTAAATATTATTATGTTATAATAAAGAACAAGTATATATCGTTTCGATAATTTCCGACAAAAAATGCAACATATCTCGAATTTTATTCAAAGACGTTGCTTGATCGAGAAAAGAAATTGCAGAATGGAGGAAGCTATGCCACTCAAGTTAATTTATATCACCAAGGATCCAAGTGTGGCATTGGTTGCTGAAAAATTTGGAGTTGATCGTATCATGGTGGATCTTGAAACGCTTGGTAAAGAAGAGCGCCAAAAAAACATGAATACGGTCAAGTCACACCATTGTGTTGAAGATGTTCGCGCCATTTCAAGTGTGTTAACGACTTCACAGGTGCTAGTCAGGGTAAATCCTTGGAACGAAGCATCTGCTACTGAGATCGAATCTGTTATTTTGGCAGGTGCGGATCGAATCATGCTGCCAATGTGGAAGACCATGGATGAGATAAACTCATTTTTAAGCACTGTAAACGGCAGAGTCCATACCACTTTGCTTCTTGAGACTAAAGAGGCCGCCGATATCATTGATGAAGTTCTTGAACATCCGCTGTTGGATGAGATCCATATCGGGTTGAATGATCTGCACCTTAGTTACGGGTTGACGTTTATGTTTGAACTTCTTTCTGGCGGCGTGGTTGAAGCTCTGTGCCAAAAATGTAAGGCGAAAGGTATTCCGTATGGATTTGGCGGCATCGCCCGAATAGGCGAGGGAATGCTGCCTGCGGAGCGCATCGTGATGGAGCATTATCGGCTTGGTTCGTCGCGCGTCATCCTTTCACGAAGTTTTTGTAATACAGATGAGATAACCGATGTTGTGTTGATTGAAAATATTTTTTCTAAAAACATAGCATTGTTAAGGGAGTTTGAAGAAACTCTTATAACCAAATCCGAATTGGAATATAGCGAAAATGTTGAAGCAATAAAAAGCAGCGTGAATACAATCGTGCGTAAAATTAAGGAGAAAAATGCAAAATGAAACAAGTGCAAATGAAACAACTTACCGAGCAAATAGGTGATGCCTTTTATTTGCTTGAAAGTGCACAATTCAGGCAGAATTTTCTGGAGCTGAAATCTGAATTTGCAAGCATATACCCCAACTTCAACATTGCGTACTCCTATAAGACAAATTATACGCCAAAGCTTTGCAAAATCGTCAATGAGCTTGGCGGCTTTGCGGAAGTGGTTTCTGATATGGAAATGGAGATTGCACTTCGCGTTGGCGTTGCTCCTCAAAATATTATTTGGAACGGCCCGTTTAAAAATGCCGAAAAGGTTGAACAGTTGCTTGTTATGGGTGGTACTGTGAATATAGACTCCGCATATGAGATCGATCTGATTGCGGAAATTGCGAAGAAGTATCCCGGTCAAAAGCTGAACATTGGCATTCGTTGCAATTTCGACGTGAACGATGGTGTGGTGTCGAGATTTGGCTTCGACATTGAATCTGAAGATTTTAGCCGTGCGCTGACATTGTTTGAAGATTATAAAAATCTTTATTTGATTGGTTTGCAATGCCACTTTGCCACGCGCAGGCTTGATACGTGGAGGCCCCGTGCGCAAGGCATGCTCGATTTAATAGATAAACTCGGCATTGTTCCCGAGCACATTGACTTGGGTGGTGGTTTGTTCGGTAAAATGGCAGATTCTCTCAAGGCGCAATTCGACTCTGAGATACCTACCTACAAGCAGTATGCACAAGCTGTTGCGCCGATTTTTGTCGAGCATTTCAAGAATACTGAAAATAAGCCGATGCTTTTGATTGAGCCGGGTAGCGCTCTTGTTGGGGACTGTATGCGTTTTGCGGCAAGAGTTGTGAATATCAAAGAGGTTCGTGGCAAGGCTATTGCAACCCTGCTTGGCAGTATTTATAATATCAATCCTACCTTGAACAAAAAAAATCCCCCCATTGAAGTATACCCAATGGGCGGTGAGCAAAAAGAATATGTAGATCTGGACTTTGGTGGATTCACCTGTATTGAATCCGACTATCTTTACCGTCATTTTAATGGAAAACTTGCAAAGGGTGATATGGTCATGTTCGGTAATGTGGGATCTTACTCAGTTGTTTTGAAGCCGCCGTTTATTTTGCCGAATTTCCCCATGATAGATGTTTGTGAGGGTGGGCTTGAGATCATTAAGCGCGGGGAAACGTTTGACGATCTGTTTCATACCTTTTCGTTTTAAGAGGTGAGGCATGTGGTACTTATTAAATAAGTTTTTAAAGCGATTTATTGATGTGGTGCTTTGCTCGGTCGCGCTTATCCTTTTGATACCCGTGTGGTTGATCATTGCGATCGCCATTAAATGCGATAGTAAGGGTCCGGTTTTGTTTGCGCAGGACAGAAGAACCAAAAACGGACGGATCTTTAAAATGTATAAGTTCCGTTCTATGGTAGTGAATGCTGAAAGCATGGGGGCAGGATTGTTTAATTACGAGAACGATCCTCGCGTAACAAAGGTAGGGCGCTTTTTGCGCAACACAAGCCTTGATGAATTGCCGCAGCTTTGGAACGTGATCAAGGGAGATCTTTCCTTGGTGGGACCAAGGCCCTGTGTGTCATACGAGCTCGGTGATTTTGATACGCTTAACAAAAAATACAAGAAGCGATTTGAGGCTCGCGGCGGTATTACAGGACTTGCTCAAGTGAAGGGAAGAAATGAAAACTCCTGGGATGAGAAGGTTACATACGACAATATGTATATCGACGAATTCAAAAAGCAAGGTGTATGGCTTGACATAAAAATTCTCGTTGGTACAGTTGTTAGAGTGTTCAAGAAGGAAGATATTTACGAAGAAAAAAAGATTGAATCGATGAGTGACGCAGAAGCGGCTAAATTGGCAGAAGAGGAAATTATTCGCATTGCGCACTTGCCTGACGAGAAGGAAGCACAGAGCATTGAAGTAATGAATTGAGAGGAAGGCTTATGAAAACAGATGTAGCGAATAGATTTGTATGGTACAAGGGTGAAATTGTCAATGTAAATGATGCAAAGATCAATATTCTTGCCCCTACTGCTCAGTTTGGCTTGAACGTATTTGAAGGTATTCCTTGTTATTGGAACGACAATGAAAAACAGCTTTATGCGTTTCGGTTGGAGGATCATTATGAACGGTTGCTTCGATCTGCAAGGCTCATTCAGATCAACTGTCCCTACACAAAAGAGGAGCTTACAAAAGCATTCATAGATGTGATCAAGGCAAATGAATATGATGAAAATCTTTCCGTTCGTCAGACGCTGTTTGTTGACGGCTTTGGATCGTGGGGAAGTGAAGGCCCTACAGATATGTTTGTAGCACCGATTCCGAGAGGGAGAACGAGTGCAGAGTATAACAAGAAGGGCTTAAACGTTTGCGTAACAAGCTGGAGAAGGATCAGCGAGAACGCATTGAGTCCGCGTATCAAATGCGGCGCGAATTATATCAACAGCCGCTGTGGCCAGCGCGAGGCTTTGCGTAATGGCTATGATACTTGTCTTTTCCTCAACGAATTTGGTAAGGTGTCCGAAGGACCCGGCAGCTGCTTCTTTATGATTCGTGATCAAAAGGTTATCACACCGGTGCACACCGATGCGGTGCTTGAGAGCATTACAAGGGATACTGTCATTCAGCTGGCGCGCAGCATGGGGTATGAAGTTGTTGAGCGCACGATCGATCGCACGGAGCTGTATACGGCAGACGAAGCGTTTTTGTGCGGATCGGCAATGGAACTCACTCCCGTTTTGAGCATTGACAGATATGAGCTTGGCGAAGGGCCGATCACAAAGGCGCTTCACAAGGCATATGTAGATGCCGCAAGCGGTAAAAACGAACAGTTTAAGAATTGGTTGACTGCAATTTATTGAGGAGAATGGCATGGAGCGCAGGTCACAGGATTACGTAAAGGGTCTGGTCTCGGTCATCACACCCGTTTACAATGCTGAAAAAGTAATAAAAAAGACACTTGAATCTGTGTTTGCACAGACATATAAAAACATTGAGATCGTTTTGGTTGATGATTGCTCAAAGGATGATTCGGCAGCAATAATAAAAGAGCTTCAAGAAACGCATGCGGAGATCGTTTATTATCTTCAGCCGAGCAATATGGGTGCGGGTGCAGCAAGAAACAAGGCATTGGAACTGGCAAAAGGTCAATACGTTGCTTTTTTGGATGCGGACGATCTATGGAAGCCGGAAAAAATAGAGAAACAGATATCTCAACTTTTAGAAAAGAACGGCTCGTTCTCCTTTACTGCAATTGAAATGATCGACGGTGATGATAATATTATCAAACATAAGCGCAAGGTGAAGGAAGAAATCGACTATAAGTTTCTGTTATCCAACACCATGATTCCCACATCGGGTGTTTTGGTAGACCGTTGCGTAAAGGGGGACTTTCGCATGCATATAAGGCGTGGCGGACAGGATTATTCCACATGGCTGCAACTCTTAAGGGATGGTACAAAAGCATACGGCATCAACGAGGCTTTGGTTGGCTATCGTATCGATGGCGAATCGCTGAGCAGCAATAAGCTAAAGAGCATAAAGCAAATCTGGGAAATTCAAACACAGGATGAGGGAATCAGCAAAATAGCCGTCTGCTGGCATATTGTGCGTTGGTGCTGGAATTCAGTGAAAAAGTACGTTTTTTAGGAGGATATCTGTAATGGAACAACCGCTTAGCATACTCCATATACTAAGCAATCTTTCGCTGAAAAGTGGTGTTGCTTCTGTTGTCATGAATTATTGTCGACGGATAGATAGAGAGAAAATCAAATTTTCTTTTTTGTACTTTGATGAGGTTAATACGGAAACCTATATTGATGAACTGAAAAAATTAGGAGCGGATATTTATTTTGTCCCGAGAAAAGGTTTTTTAAAGGAGTGGAAAAGATTTTGCACAGAGAATTATGGCAGATATGATATCGTGCATAATCATCAGACCTTTTTGGCGCCGCTTTTGATAAGAGTAAAGAAACAGTTGGGAGCTAAAAAACTACTGACACATGCGCATGCAACAAAATTCAGTGATACTAATATCAAAGGTATTCGAAACGGTATTCTGTCGTTTCCCAGCAGATTTATCTCTGATGCCTTGGTAGCGTGTTCAAAAGATGCCGGGGTGGCGTTGTTTGGCAAAGCATTTAAACGCAAGGGAAAAGTAATTCACAACGCCATCAATACAGATGTGTTTATATATAACGAACAGTTAAGAACTGAAATGCGGAAAACGCTTGATCTAGGCGGTTCTTTTGTCATTGGGCATGTTGGAAATATGACTCCACCGAAAAATCATAGTTTTTTGCTGGATGTTTTTCGGGAGGCCCTGCAGATTCGGCCTGACGCAAAATTACTCCTAATCGGCGACGGATATCTTAGAGCACAGCTTGAAGAAAAAATTGAAAAGCTGGGATTGCGGCAAAAGGTATTGTTGTTGGGGGTTCAATCCGATGTGTTCCGGTATTTTAATGCTATGGATGTATTTCTGTTTCCCTCTCTTTTTGAAGGCTTGGGAATCGTTTTGGTAGAGGCTCAGACCAATGGTTTAAAATGTGTGTATTCTGATAAAGTTCCTATGGAAGCGGATTGCAATACAGCGAAGAATATTCGCCTCTCTCTAAAGGCACCTGCATATGAATGGGCAAAGCAGATTTGTTCGGTCCAAGAACGGACAAATAATACGAAAGCAATACAACAAAATGGATACGATATATCCTTGGCGGCAAATGAACTGATTGAATATTATATTTCAGTGGTATCAGGAGATGATGATGCAACATAAAGAAGGCGTGGGAATCGCGATAAAATTTTATCGCTTTGAAAGGTGGTGTTATCTGCACCATTTAAAAATATTTGCAATATTTACTTATAGATTTATGCAAATTGTGCTTGGGTGCACAATACCGTATTCTGTTGAAATTGGTGATAACTGCGTCATTGCCCATTGGCATGGCATTGTAATTCATCATATGACAAAGATTGGGCAAGGCACCGTATTGTACCAAAATGTAACACTAGGTGGCAGAAATGGAGAAAGAGGTCCTGACATTGGTAGCAACTGTGTAATCGGCGCGGGCGCTTGTGTGCTTGGTCATATCAAGGTGGGTAATAATGTGAAAATTGGTGCTAATGCGGTTGTGTTAAAAGATGTGCCGGATAATTGTACTGTTGTTGGTGTGCCTGCAGAAATTGTAGTGAGGTCATAATTATGATTAGCGTTGTGATGAGCGTTTATAATGAAAAAATAGAATGGTTAGAAGAAGCGATTGATTCAATTCTTCTCCAAACATATTCGAATTTTGAATTAATAATCATTGTTGATAATCCGTTATTGCCGGAGCATATTCGGAACTGTATTGAAAACAAAAGGGCGCAAGATGCACGAATCGTTGTCTTATACAATGAATCCAATCTTGGATTAGCATTAAGTCTAAACAGAGGCATTTCAATTGCAAGAGGTAGTTATATTGCCAGAATGGATGCGGACGATATTGCCTTTCCCGAGAGATTGCAGTGCGAAATAGATTATTTGCAGAAGCACGGTGTTGATATGGTATCTACGAATGCCGTGATCATTGATGAAGAATCGCGAGAACTTCGAGAAAGAGAATCTTCACTGGAGAATCCAATGCAATTGTTGAGATATTCGAATAATATTGTACATCCGTCGGTTATGATTCGAAGTGATGTTATTCGCAAGGTGGGCGGTTATAGGAATTTTAAACGTTCCCAAGACTATGACTTGTGGTTAAGGCTAATAACAGCCGGATATCAGATCCGGACAATTGATGCACATTTGATGAAATATCGTGTGAGGTCATCAAGTATTACCAAAGAGGGAAGATTGGAGCAATATTATATCAATTTATATCAAAAGAATTTGTATAGGGAGAGAATTCGTAAAGGGAGCGATTCTTTTTCGGAAGATCGGCTCAAGGCGTATTTGGCATCAAAGCGGATCACTGACAAGAAAAATCGGAGATGTATCAAAGCGGTAAATATTCTTGATAATCAAAAAGAGAATGTTTGGTTAAGGACAATTAAAGCTTTTTTAATTTTTCCTTCTGTGACAATGAGAATAGTGATTAATAATCTTAAAAAAAGATATATGCTTTTCGTGAATAGGAGAGAGTATTTAAAATGAATTTGTTGCTCTTGATCTTGCTTATATTAGAATTGCCTGTGATTTATTATATAAATGGCAAAAATATAGTCTCACCTTCGTTTATTGGGTGCTGTGGCTTCATTTTATCAGCTTTCGTTCTTAATCTTTCTGGGGATTTTTTTCAATATGATATTCATGCATTCACGGTGTTTATCATTTTAATTACATTAATAATAATTCTCTTAGGAGAAAAGTTTGCAAATAAAATCGGCACAACAAAATTTTCTCTTTATCGAGTTGAAGAACAAGAGAGTATTATTACGATATCTTCGTTTACATACATTGTATTATTTTTGTTCGTAATTGTAAGTGGTTATTTATATTTGCAAGATGCCTACGTATATTCTCTTAAAGTGGGGAATTCTGTTGGTGGGTATTTTAGCATAGCGCGGTATACAAGGTTTGTCGGAGGATACAGTCCGAGCACAATACTTGGTCAAGCAAGCGTTTTGTCTGAGAGCATTGTGTATTTTTGCATGTATGTTTTCTTTTATAATTTGGTTCTGTTTAAAAAAAGGAATCTAGTCACCCTGCTTCCTCTAACTGGGTTTGTATTTCATATATTGGTGAATGATGGTCGGTCGGCTATTATAAAATATTTTTGTGTTTCCTGCATTATGTATTTTGTTATATACAAGCAAGCCAATGGATGGAAAAAGGAAGCAAATAAGAAATTGTTACGAATAGGAATATGTTCTGTTCTTGCATTTTTGGTTGTGTTCCGTATTTTGGGATACAGAACCGGCACCAGTATAAACAATGCTTTGTGGGATAACTTATCAGAATATTTGTCATCCGGTATAGTGGGGCTTGATATAAGCACAACGGCAGAAGCAACTGGAAATCAAATATTTGGGCAAAACACATTTAAAGCGATTTATGAGACTTTGCGTGGATGGGGAGCAAATGTTCCGATTATAAATGCAAATAGAGAATTTTTTTCTTTCGCACAAGGCACATCAAATGTGTATACCGGTATTGATGGATATATTCTGGATTTTGGCTTGATAGGTGCTTTTTTTGCTTTCTTCCTATGGGGGGCAGTGATTAAGTGGACAGAAAAAAGAGTTAAGAAGTGTGGCCTTTCGCTGATTTGGTTATATTTTATAGGTTTGCTATATTATCCCGTCACAATGCTTTCGATTGCGGGAGCAACCCATGTAGTTTTATGTATGCCAACGATTTACACAATCGTTTATTTGTGGTTGTTGCAACAAGTCCTAATTTACAAAAGGGTAAAAGTCAAATAGCAAGTTATATATTGTCTAAATTAAGAAGAGGAAAAGCTAATGGAAAATATACCGATCGTACAAATTGGTGTAACGTATGATTATACGCGCTTTGAATGCCAACAAATGATGAGGCATTCGAGCAGCTTTTATTATTGTGATGATTTACATACCTCGTTAAGGGGATGGAAACGAATAGTGTATAAAATTCACACTAGTAAAAAAGTAAATAGCATATTACATTTGCCTCTTCATAATCTGTGGGCGAAAGAGGTAATCACAAGCGATGTGGCAAAGAAGCTTAATGCTGATGAGAAGATCTGTTTTATATATCAAGGAGGACAAAGTTATTTAGATATAGATGCCTTTTCATATTTAAAAAAATGCTATCCCAAAGCAATTCTGATATACAAGTACAATGATTTGGTGTCACTGAACGAACGCCTCTATCCCGGCTTTTTAGAGCGTTGCAAAAAACTTTTTGATTTGATAATAACATATAACTCTGAAGATGCTAAGAAACATGGGTTAATTCTCTCTCCACCGTTGCTTTTTGACTATACGCACATTGCACCAAACGCCGAACAAAAAAAGAGTGATATATTCTATGTTGGGCGTGCGAAAAATCGCCTTGATGAAATTATCCGCCTGTTCGAATTATGCAGGTCAAATGAGTTGATTTGTGATTTTAATATAATCGATGTGGAACCAAGCCGGCAACTTTATGCAGATCAGATATCGTATAATCAGACTATTCCGTATGTGGAAATGCTCCAACGCGTGCGTAATACAAAATGTGTGCTGAATATAATTCAGAATGGGGCAAGGGGAATTACATTGCGGGATTATGAAAGTGTTGGTATGGGTAAAATTTTAATGACAAATAACCATTATATCGAAGAAACTGATATGTTTGATCCAAATCAAGTAATATTTACAGATAGTGAAATTGATTTTAATAGAATACGTAATTATCAAGATACCGTTTGGAAGTGTTCAAGAGATAACAATGACGTAGAGCATTATTTGAAATGGATAAATGAACTTGTCAACAATATTAGTGATGAAAAACTTATACGGAGGTGGTAAAAATGAAAGGCATTATTTTGGCCGGAGGTTCCGGAACAAGACTCTATCCTTTGACCATCGTAACATCAAAACAATTATTGCCGGTTTACGATAAGCCCATGATCTATTATCCTTTGTCTACACTTATGTTAGCGGGAATCAAGGATATTTTGATCATTTCAACTCCCACCGATCTTCCCAACTTTGAAAAGCTTCTTGGAAACGGAAGCGATTACGGCATCAAACTTTCTTACGCCGTTCAACCCTCGCCCGATGGGCTGGCGCAAGCATTTATCATTGGTGAAGAATTTATTGGTGATGATGAGTGCGCCATGATCCTTGGCGATAACATTTTCTATGGCGGTGGCTTTGGCGAAAGACTTAGCAGGGCAAAGAATAACGCTTTAAACGGAAAAGCAACGGTGTTCGGTTATTATGTAAATGACCCTGAACGTTTTGGTATTATGGAGTTTGATGAAAACTTAAAAATACTTTCGGTTGAGGAAAAGCCGAAAGAGCCCAAGTCAAATTATTGTATAACGGGATTGTATTTCTATCCGAAGGGTGTTGCCCAAAAGGCAAAGCAGGTAAAGCCGTCTTGGCGCGGCGAGCTTGAGATCACCACGCTAAATGATATGTATCTTCAAGAAGACAACCTTCAGGGTGTAATTTTGGGAAGAGGCTTTTCATGGCTTGATACCGGTACCATGGATTCTCTTGTGGAAGCTACTGAATTTGTTCAAATGGTTGAAAAAAGGCAGGGCGTAAAAATTTCCTCGCCCGAGGAGATTGCATATAAAAACAATTGGATCACAAAGGAAGAACTTTTGCGATCTGCCGAAAGGTACGGAAAATCTCCGTACGGCTTACATCTGAAAAACGTTGCGCAAGGAAAGTTTATATATTAACAAGGCTTCCATATGCAGAGCATTTGTTTTATAAAACGGACAGGTCCTGAAGGAAGGATGCTTGTTAACAAGCAACAATATTTATAAAATCCACCCGGAATGAGAGGCAAAGAATTTGAAGTATGAGAAGTAAAAATGCAGCAAAAGCTCTTGTAATGCATTTGGGCTACGAGGTGCTTGTTTTCGCTCTCGGCATCATTTTTCCTCGGTTTATCATCCTTGAATACGGCTCGGAGATCAATGGCTTGACCGCTACCATTACCAGAGTTTTGTCCTTGATCAATCTGATTCAAGCCGGTGCTGTCGGTGCCGCTATATTTCAAATGTATAAACCGGTTGCGGAGAATGACTACGAGACGCAAAGCGCTATTCTGTATGCATCACGCCGTTTTTACAATCGAATAACTGTCGTTTATTTTGCGGTGGCATTGATCGCGGGCGTGTTTTACAGTTTCCATTTACACAACGAAACTCTTGGCTTTATAGAGATTCTGATTGCCTTCCTTATTTTGGCGATAAACGGCTCGGGCGCTTTGCTTTTCAATTCGATCTGCGACATCTATGTGTCATCGCATCAAAAGAAGTATTATCTTACCATCGCAATGCTTTGCGAGCAGATCGTAAGGTATCTTTGCCTTGTGATAGTGTTACTGCTTCATCTTCATTTCTTGTGCATATACATTGCCTATTTACTTGGTGGAGTTGTAAGTGTAGCAGTTAATTTGTATCTATACAAAAAGCTTTCTCGGGGGAGGATCACAAACGATCCCAAGAATAAGGATTATGAGATCTCCGACAGAAAATATTTAATGATGTCCAGCGTTGGCAGTGAGGCTGTTACCGCCTCCCCCTCTATCATAATTACAACCTTTGTAAGCCTTGTTGCTTCAAGCGTGTTTTCTGTTTATGCAATGGTTTTCACTTCTATGAAAACCGTATTGAACTCTATTCAACTTTCTTTTTCGGCGATTTTCGGCAATCTTGTAAAAACTTCTGATGATGAGCATGTCGGTGAAGTGTATTCGGTAATAGAATACATAACCATTGCACTCGGTGCTGTCTGCGCGGCTTGTGTAGGCTATTTGCTTATTCCATTTATAAAATTGTACACGGCCGGTATTACAGATGCAGAGTATTTACATATTCAACTTGTGATTTTTGTTGTTGCGTACACCGCGATATTCGCCTTCAGAACATCGTTTTCCTATGTAGCGACGGTATACGGATTATTTAAACAGATCTGTAGGATCACGCTGTTTTTCGGGATTTTGGGAATTGTTGTGTCGGCACTGTGCGTTATATTTGCAGGTATGTCTTATGTTATGTGCGGCTTGCTTTTAAACCAGATCGGTTGTGCAGTATCAACGCTGTATGTTATAAAAAAGAACATTGGCTGGTATGATATAGTCCCGCTTCTTCGCAGAACGCTTGTGATGCTGTTGATGGCCTCGTGTGCGCTTTTCGTTTATTTCACGCTTACGCCTGTTATTACCTCTTGGATCGCTTGGGTAATATATGGGGTGATCTCGTTTGCTTTTGCAGGTGCTTTGTGGCTGTTGTATTCTGTTTTGTTTGAGCGTAGGATCCTGAAAGATATAGTAGCATACGGCAAAAAATTGCTGGCTAAAAGAAAATTGGCAGGCTAGATACAGTTTTGATTCATTGTTATTTAATTCATTGGGGAATGAATGATTTTTAGTAAAGAAAGAGTGTGTGCCGGCAAAGGTGTCTGCAGCCCACATAAATAAAGGGAGGATATAAAAGTATGTCTATTCAAGTTTTAAAGCCGAAATTTCATGTTGATGAGTGCCTTGACGCAGTGCGTGAGTGCCTTGAAAAGGGCTGGACAGGTATGGGATTCAAAACAGTTGAGTTTGAAGAAGAATGGAAAAAATATACCGGTCATAAATATGCGTATTACTTAAACTCAAATACGGTGGGCCTTCATCTGGCTGTAAAGATTTTGAAGATGAACAACGGTTGGCAGGATGACGATGAGATCATCACAACGCCTATTACCTTCGTTTCTACCAACCTTGCTATTGAATATGAGAATATGAAGCCCGTGTTTGCTGATGTGGATGAGTATTTGTGCATTGATCCCGAGGATGCAGAGAAAAAGATCACCGACAAGACCCGCGCGATCATTTTCGTTGGTTACGGCGGACGTGTAGGTCAGCTGGAGAAAATCATTGCACTGTGCAAAAAATACGGCTTGAAGTTGATTTTGGATGCGGCGCATATGTCCGGTACCCGTATCAACGGCGTGGTTCCCGGCACTCTTGACGGCGTAGACGTAACGGTTTATTCCTTCCAAGCGGTGAAAAATCTGGCAACAGGTGACAGCGGTATGATCTGCTGGGCTGATGAGAAGTCTGCCGAGCTCACCCGCATGCTTGCTTGGTGTGGAATTAATAAGGATACGTATGCACGCTCCAATAAGGGTACATATGCTTGGAAATACGATGTGGATTATATCGGCTATAAGTACAACGGCAATGCCATCATGGGCGCTATTGGCCTTGTACAGCTGAAGTACTTGGATGAGGAGAACGCTCGTCGCCGTGAGATCGTAAGGATGTACAATGAGGGATTCAAAAACAATCCCAAGATCAAGATCGTCCCTGCAAACTATGCAGATGAGTGCTCCTTCCACTTGTATGAGTTAATTGTTCCGGATCGTGAGGATCTTTTGAATAAGCTGGCTCAAAAGGGAATTAACTGCGGCGTGCATTACCGTGATAACACGGAATACAGTGTATTTGCTTTTGGGCACGGTACATGTCCAACTGCCCACGAGGTCAGCCAACATCTCATCACCATGCCCCTTCATATGTGGCTTACGGATGAGGATGTGAAGAGCATTATTGACGGTGTGAACGAGTTTGTAAAATAAGATCGTATTATATTTCTATTGCGAAAGGAATTGATCTGATGCAAAAGGTATTGCTCCGACCGATCGGTGTAGAGGATACGGATAACATTGTTCGCTGGCGTAATAGCGAACAAGTAAAAAGAAATCTGTTTTCTCAAGCCAATATTACGCGCGAAAGTCATCTTGAGTATCTTAAGCGTTTTGTTGAAACGGGAAGATGCAAGCAGTTTATTATTGAGGTAGCAGACGCCCACTTGGATATCGGTACTGTGTTCATTAAGAATATTGATGAGGATAACAGAAAAGCGGAATTTGGTATATTGATTGGCGAAGAGTGTGCCAGAGGCAAGGGGTACGGAACTGCCGCAACTGATCAGATGTTGAAAATTGCATTTGAGCAATACAACATGAATCGAATTTATCTGCACGTTCTAGAGGAAAATATTGCAGGCATCAAGGCGTATCTGAAGGCAGGATTCATAAAAGAAGGGCTTCTGATAGAAGATTTCTGTCGCGGAGAACAATACCATAATGTTGTCGTGATGGGTATAACGCAACGTGATTGGATTCGCAAAAAAGAACACACTTTCTGAAGAATTTATAATTAATTATTATTCTCTTATGCTCAAAAGGTAAGTGAAAAATTAAAAATATTCAACCTTTGTAAAATGTGTATAATTTAAGGTTGGATAAATTGCTAAAGTATACATTTACCATGAACCCTGTTGTTCGTCAGGCTGCGCAGGAAGAGTTGGGTGACTGTAAGCAGATTCATATCATTGAGCCTGTAGAGGTGTTTGATTGCCACAACTTTGAGGCGCGCTCTTATCTGTGCCTGACTGATTCCGGCGGAATTCAGGAGGAATGTCCTTCCTACGGCGTACCGGTTTTGGTTATGCGAGATACCACCGAGCGCCCTGAGGGCGTAGAGGCAGGCACCTTGAAATTGGTTGGTACAAATGAAGAAACAATCTACCGTGCATTCTCTGAACTTTTGGATAACAGGGAAGCGTATGATAGGATGAGCAAGGCTTGCAATCCCTATGGCGATGGACGTGCGTGTAAGCGAATTGCCGATATTCTTGAATTTGGTGCTTACGAGCCTTGGACGGCATCGAAGTAATGGAATAATTTGCTGTAATTACAGGGGAATATGTCACTTTTAGGTAGCATGATACGGCACGCGTATGTTTGAAAGAAGTGGAGGACCAAAATGGGTAAATTTAAATTCACACAAACAGAAATCAAGGATCTCTACATGATTGAGCCGACAGTTTTTGGAGACCATAGAGGATATTTTATGGAAACATATAATGCTCAGTCGTTTAAGGAGGCGGGGCTTGATTACATTTTTGTTCAGGACAACCAGTCCAGTAGCCGTAAAGGGGTTCTGCGCGGATTGCATTTTCAGAAAACGTATCCGCAAACAAAACTTGTTCGTGTTCTTAAGGGTGAAGTGTTTGATGTGGCAGTAGATCTTCGCAGGGACAGCCAAACATACGGAAAATGGGTAGGCGTGTTTTTGTCAGAAGAAAATAAAAAGCAGTTTCTTATTCCAAAAGGGTTTGCTCACGGTTTTGTGGTAACCAGCGATTATGCCGAGTTTGCTTACAAATGCGATGATTTTTATCATCCCGAGGATGAAGGCGGACTTCTGTGGAACGATCCGGATATCGGCATCGAATGGCCAAATGTTGGAGAAATTATTTTGAGCGAAAAAGACAAAAAGAATCTTACGCTTAAAGAAAGCCAATTTTCGTTTTAAGGAGAGTAAAGACAATGAAAAAAACGATTCTTGTAACGGGCGGTGCCGGATTTATAGGGTCAAATTTTGTCTATATGTTGCTTGAAGAACGTCCCGATTGGAAAATCGTTTGTGTGGATGCCCTCACTTACGCAGCCAACATCCATACACTCAATGGCGCGATGCAGCATCCGAATTTTGTGTTTTACAAAGAGGACATTCGCAATCGTTCTGGTATTTTTGAGATCTTTGAGAAAGAGCACCCCGATATCGTTGTGAATTTTGCTGCTGAATCCCATGTTGACCGTTCTATTGAGAATCCCGGAATTTTTCTTGAAACCAATATTCTCGGCACGCAGGTTATGATGGATGCTTGCCGCAAGTACGGCGTGGAGCGTTTTCATCAGGTCGGAACTGACGAGGTTTACGGAGATCTTCCGCTTGACCGCCCCGATCTGTTTTTCCATGAGGATACACCCATACATACAAGCAGCCCCTACTCTACCTCTAAGGCAAGCGCGGATCTGCTTGCGTTGGCGTACCATCGCACCTATGGGCTTCCTGTGACTATTTCACGGTGCTCTAATAACTACGGTCCATATCAGTTCCCCGAAAAGTTGATCCCCCTTATGATCAATAATGCTTCTCACGATAAGCCTCTCCCTGTGTATGGAGAAGGTCTTAATGTTCGCGACTGGCTTTACGTAAAGGATCATTGCTACGGAATTTTGGCAGTGCTCGAAAAAGGGAAAGTCGGTGAAGTATATAATCTTGGTGGGCATAATGAGAAGGCAAACATTGAAATAGTAAAGATCATCCTCAGTGAATTGGGCAAGCCGGAAAGTTTAATTACTTACGTTGCTGATCGCAAAGGTCACGATCAAAGATATGCGATCGATCCAAGCAAAGCCAATAAAGAACTTGGCTGGGGGCCCACCACGATGTTTGCAGAAGGTATTAAACTTACGATCCAGTGGTATAAGGATCATATGGATTGGGTGGAAGAGTGTACCAGCGGTGAATACGTAAAGTATTACGAGGAAATGTACGAAAAACGATAATTTATCACAAAGAGGGACTCATGTATGTACGAATTTAATATTGATATGCGAAAGCAAACAGTTTTTGTTACCGGCGCGGCCGGCTTTATTGGCTCTAATCTTGTGATGGAACTGATTCGCTCTGTGCCGAGCATTAAGATCGTGGGTCTTGACAATATGAACGATTATTACGATGTTTCTATCAAGGAATATCGACTTTCCAAGATCGAAAAACTTGTAGCAGAGTATCCCGACTGTGCGTGGGAGTTTGTTCGCGGCAATCTTGCTGACCGCGCGCTGATTGATGGTTTGTTTGAAAAACACCGGTTTTCAGTTGTTGTCAATCTTGCGGCACAAGCAGGCGTGCGTTACTCTATTACCAATCCGGATGTTTATATTGAGAGCAACATCATCGGCTTTTACAACATCCTTGAAGCCTGCCGCGCGACGATGAATACCGATCATCCGGTAGAGCATCTTGTTTATGCATCCTCATCTTCCGTTTACGGAACAAACAAAAAGATTCCGTATTCGACCGATGACAAGGTGGACAACCCTGTTTCACTTTATGCGGCAACCAAAAAGAGCAATGAGTTAATGGCACATGCCTATTCTAAACTTTACAACATTCCCTCAACAGGTTTGCGCTTCTTTACCGTTTACGGCCCTGCCGGCCGTCCCGATATGGCGTATTTTGGCTTTACCAATAAGTTGCTGAAGGGCGAAACCATTGAGATCTTCAATTACGGAAATTGCAAGCGCGATTTCACTTACGTTGATGACATTGTAGAGGGCGTCAAGCGCGTGATGCAATGCGCCCCCGAAAAGCAGACGGGTGAGGATGGGCTTCCGTTGCCGCCTTACCGCGTATATAATATTGGAAACAGCAGCCCTGAAAATCTGCTGGATTTCGTTACAATTTTGCAAGAGGAACTGCTCCGTGCAGGCGTGCTTCCCGCCGATTATGATTTCGAGGCACACAAAAAGTTAGTGCCTATGCAACCGGGAGATGTGCCTGTGACCTATGCCGATACCACTGCTCTTGAGCAAGATCTGGGCTTTAAGCCTGCCACCCCTTTGCGCACGGGGCTGCGCCGATTTGCGGAGTGGTATAAAGAATTTTACAAAGTATAATTATGCCGAATCAGTTGCCATGGAGAAGCACTCGTAGGAACTGCAGGAACGCATCATAATTAATTTAAAAAGAAAGTGAGTATGATGAAAATGAAAATTGCAGTTGCGGGGACCGGCTACGTCGGTCTATCTATGGCAGTTTTACTGGCACAGCACAACCAGGTTACTGCCGTTGACGTGATTCCCCAAAAGGTGGAGATGATCAACGCCAAAAAATCTCCCATAAAGGACAAGGAGATCGAGGAATATCTGGCCACCAAGG
>JAFVTV010000051.1 GCA_017502975.1 Clostridia bacterium
CATATCCACACCGGCATTGGTAAGACGGTCAAAGCACTCGTCGCCGTCAATTTCGGGCGTTGCAGCAATGCTGTCAACAAACGCAGCAGTCTTCTTTGCAGCAGCGTCAGCTACGATCTTGCCTGCCTTAATGTCGATCTTAGAAACGAACTTGTACTCCTCTCTCCAAACTCTCCACAGCTTCTTGCCGGCTGCATTGGTGTTGGTAAAGTAAGGGTTCGCATCGTCGTCGGGCTCTTGCGTCATCTTGGTGGCACGCAAAAGACTGATCGTGGTAAGATCGATGTCGGCAGTGCCATTGTTATAGATCTCTACATAGTTAAACGCGTTTTGATCTTGAGCCGTAGTTTGACCTGCAGGGTGATACTGTGTTGCCGCAGCAACCTCGGTAATGAAGAGTTGATTGAGCCCCGCGGTATCCTTCGTGGTACCGTCATATGTTGTGGGTGCTGCTGCAGATACGGGAAGCACAGCAAGAACCGACACAAGCATAAGCACAGCCAAAGCAACTGCAATAAATTTACGCATGGTTAGTACCTTCCTTTTTTTATATTGGTACTCCTATTATAATACAGTTGCTCCCTTTTGTCAATAAGTTTTTTAAATTTAATTCTCTTTTTGTGCACTTTATGTAAAATTTCACCTTGCATACACATTTTTTACACACGCTGTCGGGAGACAAAATTTATAACAAAAAAATTAGGGCTTATTTGTAGGGATCATAAGGTATCGCACTGCGTCCAGCGACTTATCCGAATCCATATCATCCACACCAATGCCGTTGGCAACGGCAATGTCCGCAGGCGGCACAGCATATCTTCGACTTACATCCCACAAGCTTTCGCCGGCCATAGGATAGCACAGTTCAAGATCGGCAAGCGAGCACTTTTCACAAGGCGAGAGTTTTACCTCACAAACAGGCTTAACGGTGGCAAAGCAAGCGCCTCGCATCGAGAGCATCAGCTCAGCATCCACACGGATCTGCTCGCGCTCCCGCTGCACGTGCAGCACAGGGACGGTAGCAAGCACGGAAATGGCCTCAAAGCTTCCCTCACAGCTCACACGGAAGGGCAGCGTCACATCACTGACACCGTACTCCGCGCCCTGGCGATACAGCACGTGGCAATGGATCTCCCCTGCCATAAAGATATTTTTTTCATCCGTGCTCTTGTCCTTTACCTCCGCCTCGGCAATGGCATCGATCACCTCCGCCCCCGCAGGCATCCCCATCTCGCTTGGCGAAAGTGTATTGGAAATACTGTAGTTTTTATTGCCGCATATTTGAGGGACCCAAATTTTTTCCTCGGCACAGCGGCATTCCGTGCGGGAGCTCGGCACAAAAAGATCCTTGGTATAATAGACCACCTCACTGCACTGTGCCTCCACCTGCGGTATCACACGCACCGCAAGTGATATTTTGCCTTGATCCTGCACCGCGCGCACCTCCTCAGCAGTCGCGCACGCACGCGCCGCAAAATCTGCGGTAACATCCTCAAGCGGCACCTCAAAGGAAAGCGGCAAGCGCCTGACCGTTACATAAGGTGCCAAGCCACCTTGATCCGCCCCCTCCTCGCACTCCGCTTCCCTGCAGCAAAGCAAGGTTACAACGGCTTCCCCGCGGCAGCGAACAAAGCCCGTATGCGCGCTGACCTCGGGCAAAAAGATCTCCGCGCGCGAGGAGATCACGCGTAGCTCGCCCGCATCTGCCACATCAATCTCATCATAGATCTCCACGGCATCTCCCACCGCCGAGTAAAGTTTGCCGCACTCCGCCATGTCACCAAGACGGCAAACGCTGTCCTGCACCTCAGGTGAAAGCACGGTGTCGATGCTTTTTTCATCATAGCCACATACATGTGCATGTAGCCTGCACCGCAGTGATAATTTACGGGGAGCCGCCACGCGACCGACCATAACATCAGGGTACACTGTAGCGCAAAGCATATCCGCGCGACCTGCCGTTGTGGGAACGGAAAAGGAATATGTGTCCTCCATGTTGGCGTGATAGAGTGCTCCGTCTGCGCTCGCGTACAGCGCATCATAACAGATCCGCCCCGTAAACTCGGCGTTTGCGCCGTTCAAAAAGCGGGCGGGCGGCAAAATTGTGGGGCGTACCCACAAAAGGCGACTTACCTCACCCAAATAATCGGGCAAGGATAATTCTCCGCTTTGCTCAAACGATACAATTTTATCGGTCACCTGCGATTGGATGCAGGTGTTTTTTTCATCGCGATATTCCATAAACCCCTCTCCTTTTTTGAAAGTCGGTTTATTCTATGCGCCATATATTTAGATTATGATTTTAGGAAAATGCACCGTGCCAAAAAGAGAGGGCGCCACAAGGGCGCCCTTCCGTTGTCACCCGCAAAAACCGAGGTGTCAGGGGTCGTCCCTCTCGCCAAGGCGAGAGTGGAAGGACCGCTTGCGGCACCGCCGCACTGCTCCCCGCAGACCGCGCTCCTTCCCCCACGCGTTTTTGCCAAGTGCTGTTTTCGATGTTTTAGCTCGCGTGGGGGTTCGGCACTGTACCCACACCAAAAAGAGAGGGCGCCACAAGGGCGCCCTCTCTTTTTGGTGCGGGTGACAGGGGTCGAACCTGCACGCCTCACGGCGTAAGATCCTAAATCTTATGCGTATGCCAATTTCGCCACACCCGCGAAGTTGCAAAGCCTGTGAAAAAGCAACATTTTCACATACTCGCGGGTGTTATCATAACACAAAAAGAAGCATTTGTCAAGACTTATCGCACAAAACAGCACAATACCCTTTGACAAACGCAAATTACAGTGTTATAATAAAATTATCATCAAAACGATCGCATAAAAGTCATTGACTTTAAGGAGGCATTTATGGCAAACTTCACCGTAACTATCGCGCGCGGCTTTGGCAGTGGCGGCCGCACCATTGGAAGAATGCTGGCAGAGCGCCTTAACATCCGTTTTTACGACCGCGAGATCATGGAGCTCGCCTCAGAGCAAAGCGGCATTAGTCTGGATCTCTTTCACAAAGCAGATGAGGCAGGCAAGGTAGCGCTCTTTAAGCGTTACGACCGCTCCTTTGGCAAAGAGATCATTCCGCCCGATCGCGGCGAATTTACCTCCGATGACAATCTGTTCAATTTCCAATCCAAGGTCATCAAGGAGATCGCGCAAAAGGAAAGCGCTGTTATTGTTGGGCGCTGTGCCGACCACATACTGCAGGGCGAGAAAAACGTGTTGCGCATCTTCATTTATTCCTCAATGGATTTCTGCATTGACAAGGTGGTAGAGCTTTACGGCCTCTCTCGCAAGGAAGCCGAGAAAAAGATCGAAAAGATCGACCGTGCCCGCAGCACCTATTATCGCTACTACACGGGCAGCGATTGGGATAACGCACGCAATTACGACCTCTGCCTCAACACCGAGGAGCTCGGGTTTGAGCGCTGCGTGGATATCATTGAGCACTACATCAACGTTCTTTACAAAAACAACTAAGAAAAACGGGCGATGCGCAAATCGCTCTCACGACAAAAGGACAGAGATCTTCATCTCTGTCCTTTTTGTTTTAAATTACAAGTCCGAGCAACGCCGCCAGAAGCGTAGGAACCGAGATCGCCGCGCCAAGCAATGTGAATTTTCCAAAGGAAAGCGAAATCTCCTGATCCTTTAGCATGGCGATCCACATAATGCCCGCAAGCGCCCCCATGGGAGTAAGGAAAGCCCCAATGTTAGCGCCGATCACACAGGCATACAGGGCGGAAGCAGAGGCACCGCCCGCCCCTACGATCGAAGCAAAAAGCACGCTCATGGGGATATTATTGAGCACGTTTGATGCAAGAAAGGAAGCCACACCAAACCGAAGCACCTCCCCCCTGCGCGTGAGACAATTGGCAAAGAGTGTTGTCGCCTCCACCTTCTCCAGTGCCAGCACAAGCACAAACATGGAAAGCACAAAGGGGATGATGTCAAGCGGCGCGCGCAGCAAGCTTCTTGTAATCAAACGGACACCGCGTCTGCGCGCCAACTGCATTATGATTGCCACCAAATACAGTCCCCCGCAAAAAGCGGCGGCGATCAGCCACATGGGAAGAGAGAGATAGGAGGAAAGCACCAAAAATATCACGCACGCGCCAAGCGCCACGCCGCCTACCCACACAGCAGGCGTATCCATGGGGAGCGTATCGGGGGCGCTACCGCCGATCGGCGCCGAAAGCTTTTTGCGAAACAAAAGCCAAAGCATTGCAAACGAGGCGCAGCCTGCCAGCACGGTAGGCAACAGCATTTGTGCCGTGTATGCCGCAAAATCAACACCGTTGCTTGCCGCAAGATAGATGTTGGTGGGGTTTCCGATAATCAGCATCATGCTCCAGGTATTTGCCGATACAAACTCACAAAAAAGATAGGGCAGCGGATCGATCTTCGCGTTTTTTGCAAAATAGCAGATAAAGGGGGTGAAGGTAAGCACGATAATATCGTTTGAGGTAAATACCGTGAGCACCGATACCACCAAATATAGGCTGACAAACAACTTCACCTGCCCCGTGCCCGCGCGACGCATGATCCCACCCGCAAGATAACGGAAAAAGCCTGCCTCATCAAGAAAAACCGACAGCAGCGTCATGGAAAAAAAGAGCACCAATATTTGTATGGGATTGACAGCACCCGGTGCGGTAAGCCCCGCCGCGATCTCGGACAGGCTGAGCCTGCCGCCAATGACAAGCGCCAAAACGCCGCAAACGGGAGCCACCCAAAAAATACTGATCGCCACCCGCCCCACGTGCACCGCAGGCTTTAGAAAAACCAGCAAAAGCATTGCCGCAACCGATAGCGCAAAAATAAAAATCACCGCTGTCATTTTTATACCTCTAGCCGAAATTTGAAAGCCGATTTATTCTATCACACTTCGCTCCCAAAAGCAATAGTTCTTTTAAAAAATTAACCCTCTTTTGGCAGTGCGCGCCCCGCCAAGAGATCGGCAAAGCAATCGGGGGTATCCACAGGCACACGCACGCCGATGATATGCAAGTACCGCAGGCTTGTGTAGTTGTAATCACTAAGAGGCCTGTCAAGCGTATCAATGGAGTGTGCCGTAACCAAGGGCGTATCGCCGGAAAAGCCCGTAACCAAAAGGGTGTGATAAAAATCACCCGTGCTATCGGCAAGTTGTATCACATCTCCCACCATCAACTCCTCTCGCGTTGCTTCCCTGCCAAAGGGGCCCGTGTCACCGCCCGCTGCCACAAAGGTGGGTGCCTCGGTCATATAATCCCAAAAAAACTCCACTCCTGTCCATGCAGGCGCACGGTCATCAGCAGAACGGTAATACCAGCCGAAATCGGGCGTGTAATTCATCACGCAACTCCCCGCAAGCAATGCCTGCGAAACAAAATTTGTGCAATCGCCGCCAACACCGGTAAAATTGTAAAACAGCGGATTGCGCGAAAACGCATAGCGGCGCGCATATTCCACAGCGCGCGCACGGTCGTACGCCTTATATGCAATCATCTTCATCACCTCGGTACAGTATATGCAAAGGGCATCCAAATGCAAAACGCATTGGGATGCCCTTTGGTATTTTTATTTCTGTCCCTCACTCGGTAAAGTCATTGACTGTAAGACCGCTGATATCCACGCTGCCAAAACGCTCGATCAACTTGTCGACAGCATCCTCAAGTGATAGGTCTTGCAATTCTTCAGGCGTAAAGTGATCCGCTATGCCCTGTGCCACCAGCGAAACGGCGGCTTCTCCGATTGAAATATCATGTGCGGCAAAAACCGCGGTAAGACTGCTTGCCAGTGCCTCATCATCGATCGAGCCGTCCGCCTTCACGGGCGTTTCCTTCAAAACCGTGGTCATATCCGTAAGTATCTCACCGCAACTCTGCTCAAGATCCTCGGGCAAGCCCATCGCGTTTAGCGCGCAGCGCATACCAACGTCGACCAGCGCCTTGCCAACAGGCGCCATGCGCGGATGCGTTTGGAGCAGCGCCTGCGTATCCGCCAAAAAGCCGCTGTCGGTGATCAGCTCTGCCAGCGCATTTTCATCGGCATTTCCAAGATCCGCCAACACATCGTAACGCACGGCAAGCACAAATACGTCTGCAAAGAAATCAAGATCCTCGCCAAGGTTTTCACGGCTTGAGGTTGCAAACACTTCAAGAAACGCGTTGAGCAACGCGTTGCCGTTTGCACCGAGATCGGGCGGCAAAACGCCCAAAAAGCTCTCGCCCGAAAGCCAATGGTTAGAGGCGGTATTCAAAACACCCGCGCACAAAACCGATAGCATGTGTGAATTGCTGATGTTTTGCGCCAGTGCATCCACAGCCGCACATTCGGCTTCACCGTATTGCTCCGCAGGTGTAGCGCCCAGCAACTGCACGCCGCCCGCAACCTTGCCAAGCGTTGTGAGTTCTGTCTTTAAATGCAATTTTTCTCCATCCCATTCACCCACCGTCAAGCCCTCAAACAGTTTTTCACCCAGCGTTCCGTAAAGTGAGGATACCACGGGCGTTTGCAGTGCGGGAAAGACCAGATCGGTATTGTAAGCGGAAAGTTCCTCTACCATTTCCGTTGACTCGCCCGCATCCACCTCTGCTATGGTAGCCGAAGCAACGTCAAGGTATCCCATAACGGGCGACACAAATGCAAAAATGCCAATAAAAGCAATCAAAATGCCGATCGGCAACGCAATAAAACGGCTGGAAGCGCTATCCACGGTAGCGGGGCGCGTAACCGCCGACAAAAGCCAATACAGCAAAAGCAAAACCGCCTTTAGCACCCAATAAAGCAGCAAAAACAGCAGGGGTGCCACCAGCATCTGCGCCAATGTGCCCACCGCCTTATCAGCGCCCGCCTCGCCGGAAAACATCGGCGCAAAGTTGGGATTACCACCAAACGTTACCTTAAGCCACAGGGCGATCTCCGAGCCAATGCTTGCGGCAATCGCGCGCGAAAGGAAATACGCCGCCACTACGGCAAGCACTGCCGTTGCCAAGCGTAAAAGTGACTTGCGCAAGCCTCTGGTAAACGCAAGGAAGATGTTGGAAATTAAAAGAAACGCACAAAACGCCAAAAGTATCAGCTCCATAGGATCCCCCTTTATATTTCTAAATCAATATTTTCTTACAATGCCATTATAGCCCATTTGAAAGCGCTTGTCAAGAACTGCGCGGTGTGGCAACATCTTCCTTTTTTTCATACTCTGCCAAGGGTGATATTTACGAACATTTTGGTATTATACGGCGGCAACAGCACAGAGCGTGCCGTATCAATCAGCAGCGCAATGCGCGTTATAGAAGCGTTTGCGGGCACTGCGCACCGCGTAATTGCATGCGACTATCGGGGCGCTGCACCAAGCGCGCCGCTTTTGCGCTTGGCAAGAGAAAGCGACGCGGTATTTCTTGCCCTGCACGGTGGTGACGGTGAGGGGGGCGTGCTGCAAAGTGCGCTTAAGCAAGCGGGAATATTTCATTATACGGGCAGTGATGCAAGGGGTGCTTCACTCGCGCTTGATAAGGCAAGCGCCAAGAAGTGCGTCAGCGAGGTCGGCGTGCCAATCGCGCAAGGGGCGATCTGGCAGCCAAGCACACCGCCCCCCGCCATTCCCCTGCCTGCCATTGTCAAGCCCGTGCTTGGCGGATCAAGCGTGGGGCTTAAAAAAATTCAATGCCAAAGCGAACTTGCTGCCTGCACCGTAAAAGAGCCTTTGCTTGTGGAGGAATTCCTTTCGGGCAGAGAGTTTACGGTAGGCATTTTGGGAAATGAAGCATTGCCCGCAGTCGAGATCATTCCGCGCGGCGGCATCTATGACTACAAGCACAAATACACCGCAGGCGCAACCAAGGAGATTTGCCCCGCGGCGCTTGACAAGGAGAAGGCGGCGCTGCTAAAAGATTTTGCCATGCGCGCCTTTCGGGCACTCGGTCTGCGTGATTTTGCCCGTATTGATTTTAAGGAAAACGCCGAGGGCACACCCTGCTTCCTTGAGGCAAATACCTTGCCCGGCCTGACACCAACAAGCCTTTTGCCGCTTGCGGCAAGCGCGGCAGGTATCTCCTTCCCCGCGCTTATTGAGCGCATGGCGCAAGCCGCCGCCAAAAGAAAAAATAACATATCCGAGACACCGTAAAATGAGAAGATCGCCTATGCGCTGTGGCGCATAGGCGGTCTTTTTTTGTTGTTTAGCGAACAGTGCCGTTTCCCTCGATCAAATATTTGACAGTTGTAAGTGCCTCGGGACCCATTGGGCCGCGCGCATGCATCTTTTGCGTGGAAATACCGATCTCCGCGCCAAAGCCAAACTCACCCCCGTCTGTAAAACGGGTAGAGGCATTGCGGTAAATTGCCGCAGCGTCCACCAAATTCATAAACGTAACGGCGGCTTCATCATTTTCGGTTATGATCGCCTCGCTGTGACCCGTACCCGTTCGGTTGATGTGCTCCACCGCCTCAAGCACGGAATCCACCACCTTTACCGACATGATGTAGTCATTGTATTCGGTATAAAAATCCTCATCGGTAGCAGGAACGGCCGCAGGCAAAAGCGAAAGTGCGCGCGGGCACGCGCGAAACTCCACGTTCCACCTTCTTGTTGCCGCATAAAAATCGGGCAAAAATTTTTCTGCCACGTCACGGTGGCAAAGCAGGCTTTCCGCCGCGTTGCAAACCGACGGACGCTGGCATTTGGCGTTTACCGCCACGCGCAGTGCCTTTTCAAGGTCGGCATCGGCATCCACATAAATATGGCAGTTGCCCGCACCCGTTTCAATTACGGGAACCTTGGCATTATCCACGCAATTGCGGATCAGCCCCTTGCCGCCGCGCGGGATCAGCACATCTATAAGCCCGCGCATCGACAGCAGCGCCTCGGCGCTACCGCGCGAGGTGTCGGTCACAAGCCCGACGGCATCAGGCGAAACGCCGCACGCCGAGAGTGCCGCACCAAGCGCCTCCACAATGGCACAGTTGGTTTTGATCGCTTCCTTGCCGCCGCGCAAAACAACGGCATTGCCCGATTTGATCGCAAGAGCCGCCGCATCTGCGGTAACGTTGGGGCGCGCCTCATAGATCATGGCAACCACGCCAAAGGGCACGCGCTTTCGCATGATATGAAGCCCTGAGGGGCGATCCCAACTATCGCCACCCGCCAACGGATCGGACAATTCAATCAGTGCCTCAACTCCCTCGGCAATCGCGCCGATACGCTCGGACGTGAGCCTTAAGCGATCCATCATAACAGTAGGCACACCGTTTTCGGCAGCGTTTGCAAGATCCTCGGCATTGGCGGCAAGTATGACCTCTGTATGCTCCACAAGCACCCGCGCCATAGCACGCAAAACATCACAGCGTGCCACATGATCAAGAACCGCTACCGTAGGTGCCGCCGCACGCACACGGCAACATAGATCCTTTACGTGTTCAAATGCGTTATCCATTTTTTATTCTTCTCTTTCTAAAATTTGCTCTATTTCCACCACATACATCCGGTGATAATCCCTTGCCGTGTAATTTTGCAGCAGTTCGGGCAGGACAAAGCCCTCCTCCCTTAGAGTATCCGCATACAGCTTACGGCAAATGAGATTAAGGCGTGCTTCAGCGATTATGGGCGTGCCATCGTGTAACAGGGGCGTCAGGCCCGCCGCCTCAAATTTGTTGAGATCTCTGCCGCTTTTTGTGCCGCACAGACGAAGCGCACTGCGGTAGGACTCATCAAAAAAGGAAAGTGAGAAGCGCTCAGATTGCTCGGTGAGAGAAAAAGTATAGCGCTGCGGTCGCACAAAGCAAAAGGCAACGGGGCGATTCCAAAGAAATCCCATGCCCCCCCACGACGCAGTCATGGTATTGACAACATCCTCGCCGCGCTCGCTCTTTCCGGCGGCTGTGATCAGCATCCAATCTCGGCCGATAAGATCAAACACGCCGTCAAGCTCTTGCGGCGCAAGTTTATGAAAATTTTGCATAACGTCACTCCTACTTTATGATTTGGTTTTATTGTTTCGCTCGCCCCGCAGGGGGCGGCGCCTATATCCTATTCAAAAGCACCTGCAAGCATGCCAAATACCGCATACGTACTTGACAGAAACGAAAAAAAAGGTAAAATAAAGATAGCCGCAACAGCGCGCTGTTGCGGCAAAAGCTTTAGCCCTCCGCTACATCCTCGGTGGCTTGGTCCTCATCCTGCAGGGGAGCATCAAGGCTATCCTCGACAGCAGGCTCCTCTTCGATCTCATCAAAGTCAACGCAATCCTCTACCTCATCGGGATCGTCGTACACGGTGCAGAACGTGATCAGATTGCGAATCAGACGATACACAACAAAAGCAATGGCCGCGGCGGCAGTGATAACCGACAGCGTGATGGCAATAATCTTGCCGTAATTGGTTTTTTCACTCATAAACCGATCCTCCTTTTGCTTGGGACGTGCCCTAACTGATGTTATTGTAGCATATTTAGATGTAAATTACAAGACAAATTAAAAAAATGTGAGGAATTTTTATGACACAGCAAGAAATTGCAGCAAGGCTGACTGCCGCAGGCATCGAAAACGCGGCATGGGAAGCAAGGCTGCTTTGTGAGCACCTGTCGGGTGAAGCGCTCATACAGGCAGTAGCGCGCCGATGTGAGCACTACCCCCTGCAATATATTTTGGGCGAATGGTACTTTTACCGTGAATGCTATGAGGTTAGCGAAGATTGCCTGATCCCACGCTCCGACACCGAGATCTTAGTGGATGCAGCAATCAAAATCCTGCCAAACGGTGCAAGGTTTTTAGATCTTTGCACCGGTAGTGGGTGTGTTGCGATCTCAACGCTTGCAGGCCGTACAGATACTGTTGCAACGGCTGTTGACCTTTTCCCCAAAACCCTTGCATTAGCCAAGCGAAACGCAAGCAAAAACGGTGTTGGGGCTCGTGTTGATTTTATATGTCACGATGTTCTCACACCCCCGCCCGCATCGCTTGAGCGTAGCGGCTTTGATGCCATTCTTTCAAATCCGCCTTATATCCAAAATGACATTGTGCCCACCCTGCAGCGCGAGGTTGGCTTTGAGCCGAGCGCCGCACTGATGGGTGGCGCTGACGGACTTGATTTTTACCGTGCTATTTTAGAAAAATGGTGTGTGCTGCTAAAGCCGCAGGGTTTGCTTATCCTTGAGATCGGCTACGACCAAGGAAAAGCGCTGACAGACCTTGCCGCGGCACACGGATATTCTTGTGTTATAAAAAAGGATTTTAGTGGCAACGACCGCATTGTAATTTTGCAAAAATAATTTTCCTTCCCCCAAAAAACAGAACACCAAAATATAAAACGCCCCTCCGTTTTGTAACGGAGGGACGTTTTTATTTCATTTTTATTTCTTGTTCAGCTGATCGGTGTCGATAAGAGTTTCTCTCAAATCATTCACAAACTTAGCAAGGTTGGTCGTGATTCTGTTAATATCGGTAGAGTAATGTGTGGTCCAAGCCGTACCTGCAACAGCAGCTCTGATCGGCATGTAGTCTGCCGTGTAAGCACCGGTAGCAGAGCCTGCAAGTGCCGAACGGAGGATACGACCAAGTTCAACCTCGATAGAAGCTCTGATGATCTCGCACATGTCAGCCTCACACTGTGTGGGAGAGGACTTCAGCTTCATATTGAGCTCGAAGATAACAGGCGTAGTCTTGCGGTAAGCCTCAGAGCACCAGCACTCAAGCACTGCGGTGAACATAGAGAGCGTTTCCTGGAAATTGCCACGAGTGTCAAAATCAACAAAGATGGAGTAAATGGAGAACTCGTTACCGATAGTGGTGTAGTAGTTCTTCTGGTTGAGATCGTACTTAGGAGTAGGAAGAATACCGTAGTTCTCTACCTTATCGTTGTTAACAAGAGAGCCCTCCGCCTGACGCATGTAACCAGGCATGAAGTAGGTGGTACCGTTGTAGAAGGGAAGGTTCCAGGTCTTACCGGTAGAAAGATTGGAGTGATAGGAGTTGGTGCCGAGCAAGGTGTGCAGCTTAGCCACCAATCTAACGGTCTTGGTAGAGGTCCAGTCATCGGAGATCTTCATAACGCTGCCGTCAGCCGTGGGCTCAATGACGCGCAGGTTCGATCCACAGTAGAAAGAGCTGAGTATGTTTTCATTGCTGGCAAGACCAAACGTGTCGTCAACCGTAACACCGTCGCCGTACTTGTCTACGTAGGTGTTTGCCGCAAGATATATGAACTCATCAAGCGTCCACTTGCCGGCATATACCTTCTCGTAGATCATGTTGGTAGCGGTATTGCCGCCCTCAGCACCGCTCTCGGGCGTCTTTACGTGAGGATTGCTTGCAAAGTAAGTCTCTGCCTCCTGCTCATAGCGCTCGTTGACCATATCCTTGTTAAAGAATATACCGATCATTTGGTAGATCGCGTTGGTGGAGCAGTCACCGGATACAAAGTACAGGTTGTTGGCAATCGCCAAGTTGTGCGTCAGGTTCTTGGGCCACCAGGGCTTATAAATATCAATGTAGTTGTTATCGGCTGCAGTGATGTTCTGAACCAAACCTGCAACCAGAAGCGAGCCTGCGTTAGCCGAATAGGAGCCAATCAAGTCAAAGTCGTGCGTGCCGGAATCCTTTGCGCGCTGTACGCGAGCAACGAAGGGCGCACGGCGAGCACTGTCACCGGGCTCGGAAATGAAGTTAAAATCAACGCCAAGGCGAGATTTGATTGCCTCATTACGCTTGTAGATGGAAGAAAGAACTGCGTCGTCAACCTCTTCGCTCTGCGCGAACTCGGGCTTTACAGTTCCCTCACCGGTCCAATAAAGGAACGTGATGGTGTCGTTATTATAGTCAAGGTCGTCAGGCAGGTTGTCGTATTCACGCCAAGTGCCCCATTCATCTGCTGCCCATCTTACGCCGTTTGCGTCGGTCTTGATCGCACCGGTTTGAGCGCCGCTGCCCGGCTTCTTACTGTTGTCACAAGCAACAACGGTAAGCAAGCAGAACAAGCAAGCCAGCACAAGGCAGATCACACGTGCAAATTTTTTCATTGTTCTCTGCTCTCACTAAAAGTGAGAACTCCCTCCTTTTGTGTTTTTTGAATTTGGGTTAATAGAGTTCCTGTAAATTATAACAAATTTTTCTTTTGTTGTCAAGAGCATTTCAGCAAAAATATCGAATTATTTTCTTCACAAAACCATCACATTTGCGTGGCGTTTCAACCCTATTTTCCCAATTTTTTCGAGCTTTTTCTACATTAATTTTATTTATGGCAATCGCGCACACATGTGAACAAATTGTAAAAGGAGCGGTGCTGCCCTCTCGGCCGCCCGCTCCTTTCGTAATATTCAGATCAATTTCACACCGTATTTCTCAAACCAAAAATCAAGCTGGCACAGCCAGGCGATCAGTTGCGGGCGGGACATCAACTGCCCAAACCAAGTCGCATTATCGCCCCCAAGCAACGCCTGTAATTTCTTGCGGTCAAGCGCATCGCTCAAAAAACCGCCCGCGCCAAGCCGCCCCTCAAGCATGTGCCGTACAAGTGCCTCATATGCGGGATTGTGCGTTTTCGGGTAGGGGCTTTTCTTACGGGAGAGGATGCGGTCGGGCAAAAAATCTCGCATAGCGCGGCGCAGCAGCGCCTTCTCCTGCCCATTTTCATATTTGATATGCCACGGGACATTGAAAACATATTCGAGAATACGGTGATCGGCAAAGGGCACGCGTACCTCCACCGCCGCATGCATGCTCATGCGGTCCTTTCTCTCCAACAGATTTGCCATGAAATAGCGCGTGGAAAGCCAGGTTGCATGCCGTGCCACGCGGTCGCTCTCAGGCTCCCCCTCAAGCACGGGGCAATCCGCAAGGCTTTGCCGATAGGCTTCCTTCATAAATGCAAAGCCACGCGCGGCATGCACCACACTATCATCAAACAGCCCTACACGGGTATGGGGATCGTGCAACCAAGGAAAGAAATCACGGTAAAGCATCTCGGGACGGTAAAACCACGGATAGCCTCCGAATATCTCATCGGAGCACTCGCCCGAAAGCACCACTGTATGCCTTTTTTTGATCTCACCGCAAAACCACACGAGCGAGGAGTCGATATCCGCCTGCCCCGGCAGATCGCGCGCGGCGGTAGCGGCAAAAAGCAATTCCGCCACAGCCTGGGTCGGCGCTGTCAGCACGGTGTGCGCGGTACCAAGCTCGGCTGCGAGCGCAGCCGCAAAATCATCATCCCCCTGCGGTTGAAACAGGGTTGCCGCAAAACTTTCCCGATTGCCCTCATACTCAAACGAATAGGTGTCAAGCGTTTTATGCCTGTCACCGAGCACGCGTGCGGCAACGGCGGTGATCGCCGAGGAATCCAGCCCACCTGAAAGCAGTACGGCAAGGGGCACGTCGCTTTCAAGCTGACGGGTAACCGCATCCACAAAAAGCTCGCGCACGCGCGCAGCGGCAGTTTCGGCATCGTCACCACAGGGCAACGCCCTTAACTGCCAATAGGGCTTTTCAAAAAATCCCTCGCAGGAAAGCGTGGCGCAGTGCCCAGGCAAGATCGCCTTGATATGCCGAAACACGCTCTGCCCCGGCAGGGTGACGGGCGCAAGATACAAGAGTTGCCAAAGCCCCACTTCATCCACCTCGGCAGGGATCGCGCTATGTCGCAGCAATGCCTTCACCTCGGAGGCAAAATAGAACTTACCGCCCACCTGTGCGTAGAAAAGGGGCTTTACGCCAAGGCGATCTCTTGCAAAAAAGACCGTGCCGTCGCTCTCATTGTGCACGGCAAAGGCAAAAATACCGTTCAGATGCGTTGGCGCCGCATCCCCCCAAATGATATACGACCAAAGCACCGTTTCGGTATCACATTCGGTAAAAAACACCGCGCCCTGTGCCTTTAAGTCCCTGCGCAGTTCTGCCGAGTTGTAAATTTCGCCGTTATAAACTATGGTATAGCGCTTGCGGCGGAATATCGCGCTCATGGGCTGCTTGCCCCTTTCGGGATCCATGACCGCCAAGCGATTATGATAAAAACAAACGCCGCCAAATGCATGCACGCCGTTTGCATCGGGGCCGCGGTGCGCCATTGCTTGCCCCGCCGCCATAACTGCCTCTTTTTCCAAAAAATTCGGGTTTACAAAATCAATGCACCCGTTTATCGAACACATAAGCCTCACCTCGCTACATCGTATGAGCGAGCAAGCCGCGCGGTGCATATTCTGTCAAGGGAAGACATTCCCGCGAAAACTCACGCACATATAGAATAGGAGAAAGACATGAAGATCGTTTTGATGAGATCCCCTACGGTACTGGCGCCGCTTTTGCGCCGTATCTTTCACATCCGAAAGAAAAAGTAAGCGGCGCAAGCAAAAAGGGCTGTCGATCAAATGCCTTGGCATTTGCGGCAGCCCCTTTTCTATTATTTGCTTTCTACCACCAAAAGTGACCCTCGGCGCACCTCAACAAGCGCGCAATTTCCCGTGATCTCATTGCTCACGGCATATTGACAGGTACGCTTCAGTTTAGCGTTCTTAAGAGGATACTTGCATCCGTCAACGCTAACACCCTTGGCGACCTCGCCCACCACGATCAGCGAAAGATAGGTATATGCACTGTGCGCGATCAAGGCGCCCGTGTTGCGCAAAAGACGCACGCGGTTAAAGCCGTCGGTCATCACGGCATGCGCGCCGCGCTCGGAAAGATACTCAAGAATGGATAGATTGGAGAGCGTATGATCAAGGCGCCCCGAAAGCCCACCGATCAGCACAAGATCATTGGCCCCCCTTGAAAGCGCAAGGTCAACGGCAAGTTGTGTGTCGGTGCGGTCCTTTTCGGGCGGGACCTGCAAAATCTCCTCTGCCTTTGGCAGTATATCCCTGCCGATCGAATCAAAATCGCCCAGCAGGATCTCTGGTGTCACACCAAGCAGCTCGGCATTGTTCCAGCCGCTGTCAGCGGCAATCGTCAAATCCTGTGCCTTTGGCCGCTCGGTGATCGAGGCAGGGTCGATCGCACCCCCCACATAGATGTACGCACGCATTATTTTTTGCTCCAATCGTTTTTATGTTTCAGCTCCTCAAACATAGCAAGAAACCCGCGGTGACGGGATGCAGAAATTCTACCCTCCTGCACCGCCTCAAGAATAGCACAGCCCTCCTCCTTGGTATGCGTGCATTTGGTATAGCGACAAGCACCGATATAGGGCGCAAATTCACGCATCACAAAGGGCAGATCCTCTTTTTTAAAAAAATCAAAGCGCACAAAGTCGAGCATACTAAAGCCGGGTGTGTCGGCAACATACCCCTCACCCACGGGATAAAGCTCCACGCGCCTTGTTGTGTGCTTGCCGCGCGAGATCTTTTGGCTGATCTCACCTGTCGCAAGCCCAAGCTCGGGATACAGGGCATTGAGCAGGGTGGATTTTCCAACGCCCGAAGCCCCCGAAAATGCCGCAATGCGATCCCCGAGATTGCAATCGATCCACTCTCGCAGCTCCGCGACGCCCTGTGCCTCAAGCGAGGATATCGAAAAGGCAGTAAAGCCCGCATTCTCATAAATAGCCTTTAGCTCCGCCGCACGCTCGGGCGCAATGTCGCGCTTGCAGATCACGGGGATCGGCTCAATGCCGTTGTGCTCCGCAATGGCGATGAGTTTATCGATGGTTTCGGTAACAGGGTCGGGCTTTGCCGCCGCAAAGGTGATGAAAAGCACCCCGAGATTTGCCATAGGCGGGCGGATCAGGGCACAGGTGCGCGGCAAGATATCGGCAATTACCACACCGCCACCGTCGTCGGTTTGTGTGCGCTCCCCCGTATAACGCGAAACCGCCACGTCATCATACAGCACGCGCACGCGATCACCCACCAGAGGCGATAGCCCCGCATGGCGGAAATTCCCCTTGGCGCGCGATGCCACCGTGCGCCCCGAAAGCGGCGTGCAGCCGTTATCCAATTTGATCTCGTAAAGACCGCCAAGACCGCGTATCAGTCTTCCACACTCCTCGTATTGCATGCCGTTCCCTTTCTAAAAAATAAATGCAAGTATGCTGCCAAGCAGCCCCATTGCCCAAAGTGCTACAACGGTAACGAAAAAAAGCGCAAACAACGCAAGCAGATTGGCAAGCAGCAGGCGCTTCACCGTCCCCCGTTTTTCCTTTTGCTTTTCCTTTTGCAATTCAGGGATCCTCCCTTTCGTGTCGGTTCCCTTATCTTGCCCCGTTTTGGGGGCTTTTATTGATTTTTTGCAGCCTCATCCGCCGCCAATTCCGCACGGCGCAGCTGACCGCACGAGGCATTGATATCCGAGCCTAAGCGGCGGCGCACCGTTGCGCGAATGCCGTTTTCCTCAAGCACCGCGCAAAAGCGCGACACCGCACGCTTGTCCGCGCGCTGAAAGCCGGTTTCGGCGACCTCGTTAACAGGAATCAGATTGACGTGTATCGGCATCGTTTCCGTGCGCGTGCGCAGACTGCGATTGAGGAGCAGTGCCAAGCGCTTTGCCGCCTCGGGCGCATCGTTTTTCCCCGCGATCAGCGTATACTCAAAGGAGATACGTCTGCCTGTTTTCGCGTAATAGCGGCGGCAGGCATCGAGCAGCGCGGCAATGTTGTAGCGGCTATTTACAGGCATGATGGCGCTGCGCGTTTCATCGTCTGCGGCGTGCAAAGAGATCGAAAGCGTGATGGGGAGCGAGAGCGCCGCCAAGCGGTCGATGCGATCCACCAAGCCGCAGGTCGAAAGCGAAATATGGCGGTAGCCGATATTTTGCCCCTCGGCATGATTGACCAGCTGCAAAAATTTCACTACGTTATCAAAATTATCCAGCGGCTCGCCAATGCCCATCATCACGATACCGCCAATACGCTCGCCGCTGTCCTTGGCGGCGGCGATCACCTGCCCCACAAGCTCGCCCGCCGTGAGATTACGCACCTTGCCGCCGATGGTAGAGGCGCAGAATTTGCACCCCATTGCACACCCAACCTGCGAGGAGATGCAGATCGTGGTGCCGTGCTCATAGTGCATCAGCACGCTCTCAACGCAATGCCCATCGGCAAGCTCAAACAAATATTTTATAGTGCCGTCAAGCGCGGAAACAAGCTTTTTCCGCACCAACGGCAGATGATAGAAGGCAACCTTGGCAAGTCGCTCCCTTGTCGCTCTTCCGATATTGGTCATCTCATCGGGCGAGATACCGCGATGAAGCTGAGGAAAGATCTGCCCCGCACGGTAGCGCGGCTCACCAAGCTCCCCCAGCAATGCCTCAAGCTCCTGCTTGTCAAGCGAGAGCAATTCCTTTTTTTCTTCCATATTACCTTTACTCCTGCCGGCGCAAGCGCGCAATGAAAAATCCGTCGGTGCCGTGCGTGTCTGGCGCCAAGGTCAGCATGCCCTCACAAGCAATATCCCCCACCGACCACGCCTCAAGCGAAAAATCCCCGCGTGCAAGCAAAAATGCCTTTACCTGCTCCTCATTTTCCCAAGGCAACAGCGTGCAGGTAGAGTAAAGCAGAATGCCGCCGGGTGCCACCAATTCGCCCGCCGCCGCAAGGATCGCCGCCTGCACAGGTACAAGCCCTGCCGCCTCACGGATATCCTTATAGCGTATATCGGGTTTTTTGGCAAGCACGCCAAACCCGGAGCAGGGCACGTCGCAAATGACACGCTCATAGGTGCCCAGCACCTCGGGGCGCGCCGCGCGCGCATCCCCCGCAGCAGCGGTAAGGATGGTAATGCCAAGCATCTCCGCACCGCGGCGGATCAGTGAAAGCTTGTTTTCGTGCAGATCAAAGCTGTTGACCTCACCCGTGTTTGCCATATCCATGGCGGCACCAAACGATTTGGAGCCGGGCGCGGCGCAAAGATCAAGCACGCGCATGTTGGGCTCTGCCGCCAATGCCGCAACCGCAAGCTGTGAAGCCTCATCCTGCACAAAGCAAAGCCCCTCGGAAATAAGGGTATGTAAGGGTGCATCGCTCGGCAAAACGACCCCAAACGGGGCGGTTTTTGTGGGTGTAGCACCGGGCACGCGAGAAAGAAGCGCCTCGCGCGAAAGCTTTAGGGTGTTTGTGCGCACCGTAATGGGCGGATGCTTTTCAAATGCCGCAAGCAGTGCCTCGGCACGGTCAAGCCCGAAGATACGGCAAAGTGCTTCTGCCGTATCAGTGGGTACAGAATACCGCACGGAAAGATAGTCAAATGGCGCACACGCGCGGTCGGGATAAGCCACCGCCTTGCCTTGGCGGCAAAACGCGCGCAAGAGCGCGTTTACAAAGCCCTTGCTGCGGCGCGACGTCAGCTCCACCGCTTCGTTTATTGCGGCATGATCGGGAATACGGTCTAAATATAAAAGCTGATAGAGCGCTACGCGCAACGTCATGCGCACACCGCGCTCAATAGCGGAGGGCGCAATGCTCGCAAGCCCGTCAATAATATGATCAAGGGTGATGCGATGCTCAATTACTCCGTAAAAAAGCGTGGTAACAAGCGCTTTGTCCTGCGCTCCAAGCCCCTTCTCGCGCGAAAGCGCCGCATCCAGTGCGCGGTCGGCATACTGCCCTGCCGCCTCGGCGCGAAGCAAAATTTCCTGTGCTACGCTCCGCGCCCCACGCGGCATTGAGCCTTGTACGCCACCCTGCATGGGGCGCGGCATCAGCGACGGCGGGAATGGCTACCCGCAATTACCAACAACCGAAGAACGCTCAAAAGTCCTACAGCAAGCGCCGCCACATAGGTCATGGCAGCGGCACTGAGCACGCGGCGCGAGCCCTTTAATTCCTCCTCACTCATCGTCCCCGACCCCGCAAGACAACGCATCGCACGGCGGCTGGCGTTAAACTCAACGGGCAGGGTAACCAACTGAAACACAACGGCAAGCGAATAGGCGGCAATGCCGACAAGCATCAGCCACTCCCCCAAAAAGGGTGCGGCGTACGCAAGGAGAAGCCCAATCAAAAACATGGGCATCGCAAGTCTTGACCCTACGTTGCAAACGGGCACCAGCGCCGAGCGAAGCTTTAAGGGCAGATAGCCCTTGCTGTGCTGCATGGCGTGCCCTGCCTCATGCGCGGCAACGCCAACGGCGGCAACGTTATTGCCGTGATACACGCCCTCGGAAAGGCGCAAAACGCGAGCGCGGGGATCATAATGATCCGAAAGCTCCCCGTGCGTCATTTCAATTGATACGTCGGATAAGCCGTTGCTGTCAAGAATACGGCGGGCAACCGCGCCCCCCGTCATGCCGTGGCGCAAAAGTTGCTGCGCGCCCGCACGGTACGAGGATTTTACCTTAAACTGCGCCCACAGCGAAATAAACAAGCCGGGAAGCACGATCAGCAAGGTCCAATCCCACCAAAAAAATCCAAACATGCTGTATCCTTTCTTTAATTCAAAATATCGTTGATGCTAAGCCTTCTGCCACGAATATAATCGGCGGCACGCATGCGCCCCTTGCCCTCGGGCAGCACACGCGTGAGAAAAACACTGCCCTCACCGCACGCAACCTCTATTTCGCCCTCAAGGGAGAGGACCGTGCCGGGCGCCGCCAAAGCGCCAACCGTCTTGCCAACGCGCGCCCCTATGACCTTTAACAGTTTGCCGTCCGGCGTATGGGTAAACGCAAGCGGAATGGGAGAAAGCCCACGAATGGTGTTATGCACAGTATGTGCATTTTTGCTGAAATCGATAAGGCAATCCGCCTTTTCAATTTTGGCGGCATAGGTGGCACACTCGTGTGCCTGTGCCTTTGGCGTGACCGTACCCGCCTTGAGCGCCCCAAGCGTTTCGATCAGCAGGGCGGCACCCGCCTCGCCCAGTTTGTCGTGAATATCCTCAAAATTATCGTTTTCTCCAATCGGTACACGTGCCGTAAGCAGCATGTCGCCCGTATCAAGCCCCTCGTTCATCAGCATGGTGGTCACGCCCGTTTCGGCATTGCCCTCCATAATGGCACGCTGCATGGGTGCGGCGCCGCGGTAGCGCGGCAAAAGCGACCCGTGCACGTTTACACACCCGTAGCGAGGGTAGTCCAGCACAGACGGGGGCAAGATTTTACCGTATGCCACCACCACGATCACGTCGGGCGCAAGTGCCGCAAGCTCGGCATCAAACGCACCGTTCTTGAGAGTCGCAGGCTGATATACAGGGATGCCCTGCTCGGTCGCATACACCTTAACAGGCGGTGGTTGCAGCTCGTAGCCGCGTCCCTTGGGCTTGTCGGGCTGTGTGACAACACCCACGATCTCCTCGCCCGCCGCAACAAGCGCCTTCAGTGTAAAAAGCGCAAAATCGGGCGTGCCCATAAAAAGTACACGCATCAGTATTCCTCCTCGCTAAGCATGCGCGTCACCTTATCGATATAGAGCTTGCCGTCAAGATGCTCGATCTCATGGCAAAAGGCGCGCGCCAAAAAATCGTGCGCCGTGACCTCATATTCCTCGCCCTTGCGGTTGAGCGCACGCACGGTTACGTGTTTTGGGCGCGTTACAAGCCCGTAGCGACCGGGCACCGAAAGGCAGCCCTCGGCGCCCTCCTGCTCACCTGCGCTCGCCACGATCTTGGGGTTGATCAATTCATAGATCTCGCCCTCCTCGACCTCAACCACCGCAATGCGTCTGAGGATCCCCACCTGGGGTGCCGCAAGCCCTACGCCGTTTGCGGCGCGCATCGTTTCGATCATATCATCAAGCAATGTCAGCACACGGGGCGTAATTTCCTCAACAGGACGGCAGGTCTTGCGTAGCACGTCATCGCCCACGGTGCGAATTTGTAATTTTGCCATTTCAAAAGCTCCTTTTGGTAATCATAACTTTTCAGACTGTAAATTTTCAGACTATAAAGCCGAAGGATTAAAATCAACCGTCAAAAGCGGTGTTTGTGGCTTTTGCTTGCCAAAAATATCAAGCAGCGCTCCAAACATTTCGCGCGTGCGATGATTCAGCGCACATTTTACGACCATACGCATACGGAATTTTCCGTCAGCGCGATAAACGGGTGCCTCAAAGGGACCGAAGGCAATGATCTGCACGTCGCGGTACTCCGCGGCAATCAGCCCCGCTAATTCATCGGCAAGCACCTTTGCCGCAGGCAAGAGTTTGCGCTCATCGGTGTGCGAGAGCGTCAGCAACGCAATATCGCAAAACGGCGGAAAGACAAGCGCGCGCCGCAGTCTGATCTCGCGCTCATAAAACGCCTCATAATCCTGCCCACAGGCAAGACGTATCACCTCATGGTCGGGATTGTTGGTCTGAATAACTGCCACCCCTTCCTTTCTCGCGCGCCCCGCGCGGCCAATGACCTGTGTCAGCATCGAAAAGGTGCGCTCCGCGGCGCGGTAATCGTCAAGATAAAGTGAGGTATCCGCCATCAGCACACCCACCAGCGTCACATCGGGGAAATCATGCCCCTTTGTGACCATTTGCGTGCCAAGCAGCACGTCCGCCTCATGACGGCGAAAGGCACCAAGCATTTCATCGTAGGAAAAGCGCGCGCCCGTGGTATCGGTATCCATGCGCAGGATCTTTTTGTCAGGCAAAAGCGTGCCAAGCTCCTGCTCTACGCGCTGCGTGCCGTAACCAAGGCGCGCAAGATGCACCGAGCCGCACGAGGGACATACCTTTGGCAACGGCTTTTTTCTGCCGCAAAAATGGCACAAAAGATAACCCTCATCATAGGTATTCCCTTTGGTGTGATAGGTAAGCGTAACGCTGCACGAGGGGCAGGTCAGCGCCTCTCCGCAGGAGCGGCAGGACACCACGTGATTGTATCCGCGGCGATTGAGAAAGAGGATCGATTGGTTGCCCGCCGCGGTGTTTTCGGTCAGGATCTCGCGCAGCTCGCGCCCAATGGGGGAAAGATTCCCCTCTCTTGCCTCATCGCGCATATCTGTGATCTTAACGGTGGGCAACTTTGCGCCCGCATGGCGATGCTTTAATTTCAGAAGCGTGTAGCGCCCTTCAAGCGCACGCTTGTAGCTTTCAAGTGAAGGCGTGGCGGAGCAAAGCAGGAGCGTGGCGTTATTTTTCGCGCACCGCCAGCGCGCTACGTCACGCGCGTGGTACTTCGGATTCATATCCGATTTGTAGGTGTGCTCGTGCTCTTCATCGATCACGATCAGTCCAAGATCTTTAACAGGCGCAAACACCGCTGAGCGCGTGCCCACCACAACATCTGCCTCTCCCTCAAGAATACGGTAATAGGTATCGAGGCGCTCTCCCGCCGATAAGGCGGAATGCATCACGGCAACGCGCCCGCCGTACCGCGAGCAAAAGATAGAAAGCGTTTGGGGCGTTAGAGCAATTTCGGGCAGCAGCACGATCACGCCCTTGCCACCGGAAAGCATATGGTCAATGGCCTTTAGCATCATCGGTGTTTTGCCGCTTCCCGTCACGCCGTGCAACAGCACCGCATGCGCCTTGCCGTCATCGGCAAGCTCTTTTAGTGTGGAAAATGCCTCAGCCTGCTCCTCGTTGAGCACAAAATCAGGCGAAAGCCCGCCACCTGCCGGTACATCCTCATACGAGTTGCGCCATACGCGCTCAACACGGCGCAGGATCAGCCCCTTTTCCACAAGAGCATCAAGCACGGGCTTTGAAAAGCCTGCCTCACGCAACTGCTCCCCCGTCTGCTCACCCGAAAGCAGCACCCCGAGCGCGGCGCGCTGCTTTTCGCCCAGGCGCGGCTTTTTTTCTCTGCCTTCGGCAAGTGCCGCAGCAAATTGCGCATCTTGGGCAAGGGCGTACGTCACCCTCTGCTTTTCTGCCATAGCGTTCTTTTGTTCAAATTCGCGCGTGACAAGCCCCATACGCACAAGGCGCTTCAGGGACGCCTCAACATCACCGCCAAAGCGCGAGGAAAGGGTGTCAATGCCCGCGCCCCCGATACGGGAAAGATGTGAGAGCACAAAGGCTTCCTCGTTAGAAAGCCTTGCCACATCCTTTGGCGCAGCGCCCGTGGGGCGATAGTATTCAACCAGCCCCGAAAAGGCACCCGAGGGAATCATGGCATGCACCGCATCACCCGTTGCGCACAGCGTAGTTTCTCTTAAAAAACAGACAAGCCCCAGCATTTCCTCAGTGAGCGAAATGCGAGGCGTTGTAACCGAAAAAATAGGCTTTACGGCATCGTACACGGTATCTGCCGCGATATCGACAACAAGCCCCATGTGGCGGCGATTGCCTCCGCCAAACGGCACGGTGACAAAGCTGCCCCGCCCGATCTCTTTTTCAAGCGCCGGTGGAATGCTGTAGTCGTATTCCTTGTCAAGAAAGCGGGGGGCATCCAGCAATCTGACTCTTGCATAGTTTGACATGGTGCCCCCTCCCTTCTCACAAAATGATAACTCTGTTGTAAATTCTCTTATTGCTCAGCAGCGTCCTCTTCAACTGCCACTTCCTCAGCAAGGGGGGCATCCACAATATTGTAATCGCCCTTTTGAATGCTGTCGATCGCATTCTTTACGGCCTTTTTGTCAGCAAGGTCCTGGTCGATCAGGGACATGATGCTGCCGCCGCCCTCCTTGGTGCCTGTCAGTGCGTTTTCCGCGCTGGCGCGCTGTCTTACGTATTCATCGGTAATCAAACGTGCGCATTTTGCGGTAGCAATGGCAAGCTGGTAGCGGTTGTAGTTGCCTTTGGTAAGCTCATCAATAGTAGGGTAGATCATCTTGGTTCTCCTTCAAAATTTGATATGTTCAATATTTTTTAGCAAAAATAATCCTCAGCCGCGTTTTTGTTACGGGCGATCGCGCAGCTCTCGGCGCGCACGATGGCACGAATGTCGGCTACCGCCTCATCCGCCTTGCCGTCGCGGTTATAAATTACGTAATCGTAATCGCTGACACAGGGCACTTCCTCGCGCGTGCGCGCAAGTCGCTCCCTGATCTTTTCCTCGGTTTCCGTGCCACGGCCACGCAGGCGCGCCTCCTGCACAGCAAACGAGGGGGGGAGCAGCATAATGAGCACCGCCTCGGGATACGCCTTTTTCACGTTGCGCGCACCCTCCACCTCAATTTCCAGCAAAAGGTTACACCCGTCGGCAAGCACCGCCTCGGCCTCCTTTTTGGGTGTGCCGTAATAGTTGCCGCAATATTCGGTATATTCAAGCATCTCGCCTGCCTTGATACGTGCCTCAAACTCCTGGCGGGTAAGGTAATGATAATTCACACCGTCGACCTCTCCGGGGCGAGGTGCGCGCGTGGTAGCGGAGATCGAATAGCGATATTCGCTATCCTCAAGCAAGGAGCCGAGCACCGTGCCCTTGCCACTGCCGGCAGGGCCGGAAACAACGATCAGCAAGCCTCTTTTTTTGCCGTCGCTCATCCCTCTTCCTCCGTCTCCTCATCATCGCCAATGCTTTCATCCTCAAGGCGGTTGGCAATGGTTTCTGCCTGAATGGCAGACAGGATCACGTGCTCACTGTCGGTAATGATCACAGCGCGCGTGCGACGGCCGCACGTCACGTCGATCGTTCTGCCCTCATCCTTTGCATCCTGTATCAAGCGCTTGACGGGCGCAGAATCGGGGCTGACCAAAGCCACCATACGGTTTGCCGCAACCATGTTACCAAAGCCAATGTTTATGAATTTCATTTTATACGCTTCCTTTCGGATTTAACATTTATACAGAGTATATTATAATACAAATAATTGTTTTTGTCAATCTTGTAGTTAAAATTCTTTTTGCCAAAGTCAAATTTTTAAGCCCAAAGCAAAAAAAATTCAAAAACCCCCTTGCAAACAGGGGCAAAATAAGGTAAAATAAGATTAACCATATGCTTTGCCGACATTTGCAAGGCAAAAAACATGTAAATCAACCATACTTCGGAGGTATAAAATGGTAGTAGCAGGCGATTTTAAAAACGGCGTAACCTTTGACGACGGTCAGGGCAACGTGTTGCAGGTAGTTGAGTTTCAGCATGTAAAGCCCGGCAAGGGCGCGGCATTCGTTCGCACCAAGCTGAAGAACGTGATCACAGGCGCTGTGATCGAAAAGACCTTTAACCCCACTGACAAATTTGAGAATGCGTATATCGAGCGTAAAGAGATGCAATACTCCTACAACGACGGCGATCTTTACTACTTTATGGATATGGAAACCTTCGATATGATGCCCCTGAACAGCGACAAGCTGCCCGACAGCTTTAAGTTTGTAAAAGAGGAAATGCTTTGCAAGATCATTTCCTACAAGGGCAATGTATTTGGCGTAGAGCCCCCCACATTTGTTGAGCTTGCTGTTGCCAACACCGACCCCGGCTTTGCAGGCAACACCGCAACCAACACCCTTAAGCCCGCAACACTTGAAACGGGCGCTGAGATCAAGGTTCCGCTCTTCATCAACGAGGGCGACGTACTGAAGATCGACACCCGCACGGGCGAATACCTCTCCCGCGCATAATAAAGCAAAAAGGAGAAGCACCATGAATTTAACTGAAAAGGCAGCTTATCTTAAGGGCTTTGCTGACGGTCTTTCCCTCACTGAGGAAACCAAGGAGGGCAAGCTGATCAAGGCGCTTATCGACATGGTCGACGCGCTGGCAAACAAGGTAGAAGAGCTCGATTGCGATGTTGAGGATCTCAACGACTACTGCGAAGAGCTTGATGAGGACCTGCACGACGTTGAGGAGGTGCTCCTTGACGAGTATGACGACGAGTGCGACGGCGATTGCGACGAGTGCGAATTTGCTGACGAGTGCGACATGCTTGAGGACACCTACGAGGTAGAGTGCCCCGGCTGTGGCGAAACGGTTTGCTTTGATGAAAGCGTTGATCCCGCTGAGCTCGCTTGCCCTGCATGCGGCGGAAAGCTGCTCGAGGGTGAGGAATAAGTAAAAAGTGTCCTGCGTCATTTGCCGCAGGACACTTTTTGCAACAGATCAAAAACAAATGTCAAAAAATTAGAAATATTTTAAAAACCTCTTGACAGCAATCAAAGAATATGCTATACTCTTTTTAGAACAATTCTAAAAGGAGGCGCCTATGGTTCAAAAAAGAGCCGCCGTCTTAGAGGTACTGCGAAGCTCCGAGGGGCACTTGCAGGCCGATGAGATCTTTCGGCGTGTAAAGCAATACTATCCAAACATGGTGCTTGCCACGGTTTACAATAACCTGCACGCACTGACAAATGACGGCTATATCAGACACATAAAAACCGCAACGGGTGCCGATTTTTACGATAAGACACCCACACCGCACGAGCACGCGCTGTGCGTAAATTGCGGCAAGCTGATCGATGCCGATCTTGGCGATCTTGCCGCCCTGCTGCACGAGCGTGCCGACGTCCCCGTCCTTTCTTACGACCTTATTTTGCATACCGTTTGCCCTGATTGTGACAGCGGATGCAATGAAAACAACATTTAAAATAAAAAGGAGATCATATCATGAGCAAAGAACTTAAGGGCACCAAAACCGAACAAAATCTGCTTGCCGCCTTCTCGGGCGAGAGCCAAGCACGCAACAAGTACACCTATTTTGCAAGCGTAGCAAAAAAAGAGGGCTATGAGCAGATCAGCGCCATTTTTGCAAAGACCGCTGAAAACGAGAAGGAGCACGCAAAAATGTGGTTCAAGCTTCTTGGCGAGCTTGGCAACACTGCCGAAAATCTTGCCGCTGCCGCCGCAGGCGAGAACTACGAATGGACCGATATGTACGCCACCTTTGCCGATGAGGCAGATGCCGAGGGCTTTACCGAGATCGCCGCAAAGTTCCGTGCCGTTGCAAAGATCGAGAAGGCACACGAGGAGCGTTACCGCGCTCTGCTTAAGAACGTAGAGATGCAAGCAGTGTTTGCAAAGAGCGAGGAGACTATGTGGGAGTGCCGCAACTGCGGTCACCTTGTTATGGGTAAGAAGGCACCTCAGGTTTGCCCTGTTTGCGTACATCCGCAGAGCTTCTTTGAGGTTCGCGCAGAGAACTATTAAGGTGGAGGCGTCTTTGGCGCCGACCAAAAACACACACTTGATTTTATTAAAGTGCTAACAAATATAACCGCTTTTTCCCTTGCACAAGTAGGGGAGAAAGCGGTTTTTTGTAGAAATCCTTGCGGATTTCATTTTTATTGTATGTGTGTTTTTTAGCCGCGCTCTCGGCACTCGACGTATTGTATACGCCTCCCGTGCCGAGATCACGCCTTCTGCATCCAAACCCGCCACCCACCGTGCGCTATTCCGTTCTTGGCGCCGACCAAAACACACACTTGATTTTATTAAAGTGCTAACAAATATAACCGCTTTTTCCCTTGCACAAAGTAGGGGAGAAAGCGGTTTTTACTTGCATTTCACTTTTTTATATGCTATAATAGTATTAATTTCAGCAAAAAGAGGTTTCAAGATATGAAATTCACGTTTCTCGGCACTGCTTCCTGCGAGGGGATCCCCGCACTGTTTTGCAACTGCCCGCGCTGTGCGGCGGCAAGAGCGCTGGGTGGAAAAAATATCAGAACACGCGCGCAAGCGCTGATCGATGACGATATTTTGATCGATCTTCCCCCCGACACGCTCTATCATTTCCAAACACGGGGCATTGAAGGACACAAGCTGAGGCATCTGCTCGTCACACACTCCCATTCTGACCATCTCGCGCCAAAGGAACTGCACAACCGCGGCCCCGGGCGTTGTAGCAATATGGAGATTGACGTATTACACGTGTGGTGCAGCAAGGGCTCTTACGATGCCATTACGGCAACCGCACCCTGCGAGGATTACGTAAAGATCCATCTTGTTAAGCCCTTTGAGCCCTTCACCGTCGGCAAATATCAGGTAACCGCACTGCCTGCCAATCACCACAAGGGTGACGAAGCGGTCATTTACCTGATCGTAGGAGAAAAGACGGTGCTTTATGCGCTTGATTCGGGTTATTTTTACGACGAGGTGTTCGACTATCTCGCCGCCCACAACGTCAAACTCGATTTTGCCGTATACGATTGCTCGCTCGTGGAGCGTGAGTGGCCGCACATCATCGGGCACATGGGCGTTCACAGGATCCGCAAGGTCGTGGAAAAGCTCCGCGCGCTTGGCGTAGCAACCGAAAATACCGTTCATAGCATCAGCCATTTTTCGCACAACGGAAAGGCGCTGCACGCCGATATCGAAGCACTTGTGAAGGATGACGGCTATCTTGTTTCCTATGACGGGTGCGTGGTAGAGCTGTAAAAAATCACCCCAAAGGCTCCTTCTCATAAGGAAGTTTAATTTCTCCTTGTAGGGACAGGCGTCCTCGACTGTCCGCAAAGGTATAAATGCAACGCAGAAGACAAAGATTAACCCCGACAGATTTTTTTGATGTCTGTCGGGGTTCGTTTTGTTTTATTCGTCAAATTGGAATTGGTCAATCAGCAATCACAACCGTAGAAAGCCCTGTTTCTTTGTCACAATACTCCATATAGATTATTTCTGTAAATTGCATAGGGTCGGTTTCGAGCACTATACCATTATGCTTTATTGTGATTTTGTAACCTTCCTTTATCTCGGTGCTTGGATTAAACCAGTTAGGTACACTATATCGTAATGTTTCTATGGCCTTTCCATCTTCTGCAATTTTTGATACAAGCAAATTGTTCTCTGTAACTTCCATTACAACAAAATTTTCCACAGAAGTCTTGCTGTCAGCCTTGCACCCAGCCAAACACAATATACAAACCAACATCAAAACCAATACTATGTATTTTTTCATACTATCACATTCCTTTGTCAAATTCTTATCTATCGTTCCGTTTTATCGCCAATTATGCCTTTGTATTGCAAAGGCATATCGGGCAAAGCCCATATTCCTAAAGGAAGCACAAGCGCGTCCATAAGCTCCCTCCGGGTGGGCGCGACGCGTTAAGAAAATATGCCGGTGGCATATTTTTAGCCAAAGCGGGAAGCAAGCTGTGCTTGCGACCAGGGCCGAAGGCTGTCAGCGAAGCTGACTGAGGGAGAGCGCGATACAATAAGTTTTATCCAAAACTAAAGTTACGCAGGCTCCTTCCACCGCTAACGCGGTCCCCCTCCCTCTCGGAGGGAGGCCTTTCGTTAGCCTCATTATAACAAAAATCGGCAGAGAAAACAATATCTCTGCCGAAATTTATTGGTGTATCTTAGGGGAGGCGTTTCGCCTCCCGTTTTATCGTTGAAAATAGGATATTAGCGGGAGGGGAAAGCCCTCCCCTACAATTTGGTTATTCAAACATCCTTACGAGAAGGAGCGTAAACGGGGTGATTTTTCTTTTATTGTTCAGGGTTTTTGGTAACCTCAGTAAAGGTTGTGGCAAGCCCTGCAAGGGACTGCAGCTCAGAGGGGATGATGATCTTGGTTGCCTTGCCGTCTGCAACCTTGGCAAGTGCCTCAAGGCTCTTGAGTGTGAGGACCTCTTGACCGGGCTTTACGGCATTCAGCATCTTAAGGCCGGCTGCAGTTGCCTCCTGCACCTTGAGAATTGCCTCTGCCTCACCCTCTGCCTCGCGGATCTTTACCTCGCGCTCAGCCTCTGCACGCAGAATAGCCGCCTGCTTCTCTGCCTCGGCGTCAAGAATGGCAGACTGCTTACGGCCCTCGGCAAGCAAAATGGCAGAATTCTTTTCACCCTCCGCACGCAGGATCAGCTCGCGGCGCTCGCGCTCTGCCTTCATCTGCTTTTCCATCGCGTCTTGAATTTCACGCGGCGGAATGATATTTTTCAGCTCCACACGGTTGACCTTGATGCCCCAAGCATCGGTTGCTTCGTCAAGAATGGTACGCATGCGCGTATTGATGGTATCGCGTGACGTGAGCGTGCCGTCAAGATCAAGCTCGCCGATCATATTACGGAGCGTGGTGGCAGTCAGATTTTCGATGGCGAAAATGGGATTGGTAACACCGTAGGCATAGAGCTTGCAGTCCGTGATCTGATAATACACGATCGTATCGATCTGCATGCGAACGTTATCCTTGGTAATAACCGATTGGGGTGGAAAGTCAACGACCTGCTCCATAAGGTTTACCCTTTTGCTGATACGGTCAATGAACGGGATCTTTACGTGAAGACCGTTTTTCCAGGTTTCGTGATAGGAGCCAAGGCGCTCCACCACGTATGCGTGCGCCTGCGGCACCACGTGAATGTTGGTAATGATCGCGATCAGGATCAACACCAAAATAATGCAAATTGCTATAATAAGACCTGTCATATTTATTCTCCTTTTAATTTTTTATTTCACGATCAATTTTACGCCCTTGACCTCCAGCACCTCTACCTGTGTACCCACAGGAATGATGCGATCGGGGTCCTTTGCGCGTGCCGACCAGCGAAGTCCGTGAAGCTTGACCTCGCCGCGCTCAGAAATGTTAGAGATCTCCTCGGTTACAAGTGCGCTCTCACCGATCAATGCGTCAACGTTGGTTTTTGTGCTTTTGTTTTTGAGCAGCTTTTTGCAAAGCGGTCTTGTGGAAAAGACCAATACAAGCCCCACCGCGACAAACACAAGGATCTGAACGGGCACGGGCACCTTGAGAAAGGCAAGCACCATAGAGATCAGCGCAGCAGGAAAAAACCATATCGCAACAAGATCTGAGGTGAATGCCTCCGTAAGCAATGCCAGTGCCAAAATAACGATCCAAAAATACGGCATCAGTTTTCCTCCCTTCAGACAAACATAACGTTTTGTCCTCTTTCAGTATACCATTTTACAAGGACACTGTCAAGGCGACTAAGGGATAACGGCGGGCAATGGGGAGCGATTTTGAGGCATTTTTGACAATTATACCGTCTCTATATTCTTTTTTGAGTGAAAAAGCGATTTGTAGCCCTCAATACAGGCCCTTTTTTCCGCAAAGGCGGCGATGCAAGAGCTGCAGCCACCCCAGCGGTAAAACCGAAAGCGAGAGCAATAAGGTAAATAGCAGTTCATTGGCAGTAAGGGGAACTGTACGCAGCACAGCACCTCCAAGATACACAAACGCGATCTGCACCACGGCAACGGCACACATAATGAAGATAAACGCGCGGTTTTTCCAAAGCCCCTTTAGCATGCGCACGCGATCGGTGCGCGCATTGAAGCAATTAAACACGCCCGCAAAAATGAAGAGTGCGAAAAAGGCTGTCAGCAAGCACAGATCCCCCTCCATCTCACGGTAGATCTCGCGTATGGCAGGGACCTTCAAAAACAAAACGGAGAGCAGCACCGTTGCCACGCTAAGAAACGCAATGCGTCCCGCTATGGCGCGCGTGAGGATCGGCTCGTCGCGTTTTTTTGGTGGCTCCTGCATGTATTGCGGCATCGGTGCTTCCCCCGCAAAGGCAAGCCCCCCTAACGTATCCATAATGATGTTGATCCAAAGCATCTGCACAACGGTGACGGGTGCATCAAACCCGATAAAGGGGCCTATGATAGAGATCCCCACCGCGCAAAAATTCATAATAAGCTGCAACGTGATGAATTTTCTAATGCTTTTAAAGATCGTGCGACCGTAGAGCACCGCGCGGCAAACAGATGCCAGATTGTCATCCAGTATCACCACATCTCCCGCTTCCTTTGCCACCTGCGTGCCACTCCCCATGGCAAAGCCAACGTCGGCGCTTCGCAGGGCGGGCGCGTCGTTGATGCCGTCACCCGTCATACCCACCACAAGCCCCCGCTCGGCGGAAAGCCGCACCAAGCGGCTTTTATCGGCAGGCAGCGCCCTTGCAACGACGGCAAGGCGCGGCAATATCTCCTTTACAGCCGCATCATCAAGGCACGCAAGCTCCTTACCCTCAAGGCAGATGCCATTCCCTGTCAAGATCCCGCAATCACGGGCAATGCGGGTAGCGGTATCCTTACCGTCGCCCGTCATCATCACCACCTGCACACCCGCACGTCGCAAGGTCAGCACGGCATCGCGTGCCTCGGGGCGTGGCGGGTCGGTAAAGGTAACGGCTGCAAGAAGCGTGAGGTCTGCCCCCAGCCCGTCACGCGGAAAGGCGGCAGCCTCGCACAGGAGTATCACACGCTCGCCACGCTTCATGCGCTCGCCAATGCGCGCAAAAAAGGCTGCCTTTTCAAAGGATGCCACGTGAAAGCGCCCCATGCGCGCCCCCTTCACAAAGGGCATCAGTTTTTCGGGCGCACCCGAAACAAACACGCGCCCGTCGGAAAGCGCGGTGGCGGTGTATTTGCGCGCGCTGTCAAATAGAAGGCGCTCCTTTTGAGAAAAGTCGGGTACGTGTGCCGAAAGAAAGGCGGTAAGAAGTGCCCTGTCAGTGCTGTTTCCGCCAAGCGCTACGGCGCGCCCCTCGCGCTCTCCGCGCGTGGCACTGTTGTTGGCTACGGCGGCAAGCGCAAGACATTCGGCTAACTCCTCTGCCTCTTTTTTGAGGGTGCGATAGTCGGGGAAATCTCCCCGAGCAGTCAAAATGCGCCCAAGTGAAAGCTGCCCTGTTGTCAGTGTACCCGTTTTATCGGTAAATAAAATATTCATGCTCCCCGCCGCCTCAATACCCGCAGGCTTGCGCACCAAAACGTGATCCCTTGTCATACGGCGAATATTTGAGGATAGCACCACCGCTATCATCATCGGCAGCCCCTCGGGCACAGCCACAACAACCACGGTAAGCCCCAGCATGAGCGCATGCAAAAACAGCTCAAAAAGATACGGAATGTTGCTAAGGCGTACCATGATCTCACCCCTTGCAAACCCCGCATCGATCACAAGACGGTGAAACAGAAACGTGAACATGCACACGATCGCCGCCGCATATCCGATACGGCTGATCTGATGCGCAAGCCTCGAAAGGCGCGCCTTCAGGGGGCTCTCTCGCACCTCGCCCTGCAGCTCACCCGAAATACCGCCAAGAAAGGTCTTATCTCCAACCCCAAAGACCTCCATTTCGCCCTCGCCCGTCACCACCACCGATCCCGCAAACAGCGCACTTGGCGCTGCGGGATCTGCCACAAAACGCCCGCCTGCGGGGTGCTTTTCCGCCTCTCGGCTCTCGCCCGTCAGGGCCGATTGGTCCACGGACAGCGCCCCCGACACCAGCATTCCGTCGGCAGGTATCTTCTCCCCCGCCGAGAGCTGTACGATATCGCCAACGACCACGTCTGCCACGTTTATTTCGCGCACGCTCTCGCGCCGCACGCGGCAAAGGGTGGTGCCGCACATCTCGCAAAGCCGCGCAAATGCCGCCTCACTGCCATATTCGGAGATCGTTGAGATGAGTGTGGCAAGAAAAACCGATATCGCAATGCCTGCCGTTTCAAACCATTCGTGCGTGCGCATGATAAACAGCAGATTTACAGCAAGCGCGGCAAGCAACACCTTGATAACGGGGTCGCCAAGATTGGCAAAAAAATGCCGCCAAAAGCCGGCACGCTTTTTGCTGCTGATCACGTTGGGGCCGTATTTTGCGCGTGATTCTGCCACTTCCCTCTCGGTAAGGCCCTTCCTTTTTACTCTCGTTTCATTCACCCTTTCGCCCTCCTGCGCCTGTTATCTCTTTTATCCTATGCGGCACATATGGAAAAAAGACGAATCATAACCACCGGCTCAGCCGGTGGTATGCACAAGCCCCTCCGGGGCAAAACGCAGGCAGAATCTGAAGGTTCACTGAAAATCTCTCAAACGCATGATACGCCCCACAGCCGAAAATTCGGCTGATTTGCCTTCCCTTGTAAGGGAAGGGGGACCACGTAGTGGTGGATGAGTAGTTTAAGTCAGTAACATCCTCATCCGTCACACTTCGCGTGCCACCTTCCCCTACTTGG
>JAFVTV010000005.1 GCA_017502975.1 Clostridia bacterium
CATGAGGACTGGTATTGTAGCACAAAAATAACCCCTATCGCCAGATAAACGATTTTTTACAAGCTCCCTCGAATTAAAATATGAACCCCTATTATTATGAGTAAGGAGAATATTATGAAATATATTATTAATAAAGATTTTGATAAAATTGATAATGATAATAATAAGACAATCTTATTTACCGGTGTTGTTGAGAATGTGTACATACTAAATGAAATCGAAACAAAGATTTGGGAATTGTTTACTCAATCTTGTGAAATAAATGAAGCATATGCGAAATTTAATTCTATAGAACCTAAAGTGAGTGTGAAAAAAGAAGATTTTTATGATTTCGTTGAACAACTTATTTCTAAAAGGATTTTGATTTTATCTAATGATTAAAATAACTTTTCCCTTCTCAAAATGTTCATTTGTTGTAGATTCTATTAGTATTATTGAATCGCATATTTTTGAAAAGTTTTTTTTGTTTTCAAAATATGTAAAAGCTATCGAAGATGATGTTCAAAGTATAGTAATCCGTACAAATGAATATGACTTAAGTGTCCATAATACCATAATAGGTAGAATTCATGCCATTAAATGCAATTCCTATTATGATGTGTTTAAAAAAATAACAAATCTTATTCGAGAAAATACAGTATTAAGTGGCGATGTGTGTGTTCTGCATGCATCTTTTGTACAAATGAATGATAAAGGGATTCTGTTGTTGGGAGAAAGTGGCGCAGGCAAGTCAACCTTATCAGCGTATGTTCACCTGATAAACGGATGTGAGTGTTATACTGATGATATAGTATTTATGAATTATAATACAAATTTTGGTCAAGGTGTGTCGCAATATATTAATTTGCGAGAGCCTTCGCTGAAATTGCTGCCGGAGCAATGCAATGCAGTTTATGATGATTTTATTCAACGATATAAGATTATACTCAACAATTGTAATCAACAAAAAGTAGATTACATTATTTCATTGAATCGACAAAATGATATAAAGGCTAAAATTAAACCAATTGATGACGTTGTAAATGTATTAATACATAATATGTATTTACCATACTCTTTAAAGAATAATATTATAGCGGCTAATAAATTAGCTGCTAATACCACCGTCTGTGAAATGCTTTTTTCTGATTTATTTTCTGCATGTTGTCTTTTGGCAGAATTGGGAGGCTAATGTGTATGTTGCTTTTGTGGATATTTTTAATAATAGTTATTATTATAGTTGTTAAGTATATATATTTGATTGTTAAAAGGTGTCATCTTATAAGGAAAATAAGAAAACAAGTCAAAAAGCAGAACGGAAGTTTGCGATATTATCGAAATCCATTTGTTTCGCTTTTTAAACACGATTGCAAGGCGGATATATCTTTGCAGTTTGAAAATAGAATCATTGATGTTTCAGTTGTAACGACTCCCTTTCGTCGAGTCAGATATCATTTTGATGTTAATAATTATTTATTAGAACTAATTATTGAAAGACGAGCTATTTATGTGCAATCCCCGAGCCATCCTAGACCAACCGCAACAAGTTCCAGTATGGACAGGGTATATACTATTCGAAAATACAAAATAAAATTGGAGGATTCTGATAATGGTAATCAGAAGTTCGTGATTTTGCATCCCGCACCACGTTCAACAAGTAAAGCGGATGGGGTAGCGTTGACTACTTTATACAATAATGATAATTTGACGCAAGAAATTAAAGTATGTGGCTTAAAATATTTTGTTGAAAATGTTTTTGAGTAAGAGGAGAGATAAGATGGTTAATAAAATACATAAGGTAAATGTTAAATGTCCACAAGCAGAAAATCATGTGCAAAAGGTTCTTTTCTTTGTGCAGATCAAGGAATATAAGCCATCGATCAAATAAATGTTTTTGTGACAAAAGTAAAGAAAGAGTTGTTATTGTGTCTTGAATAACAACTCTTTTTTACGTAATAAAATAATGTTTACAAATTAAATACAAGTGGTAACTACAGCTCTTTGTAATTCCACATATTTCCTCCTAAACTATTGCGGAAAGGAGGTGATATCAGATCTTCCTTCGGATATCGAACTGACTGAACACTTGGTTAATGTTTGCAATAATCTTCAACTTGATCTTTTTCATTTACAAGATGTCGTGACTGACTTCTTGGCAACTGTTTAAATTTTATCTCCAACATGAGGACACGATGTCTCTTGTTGGGGATTTTCGGAGCATTAATGTTATAAAGGATCAAAATTTGCATCGCTGTAGTCAAAGAAAACGCTCGGCGATAAAAGCAGTTTCGGAATAAATATCCCCCCGCTATGATATGCACTTCCAAAAATTAGACACTTTTGGGTGCATATCATAGCGGGGGGATATTTATTATAAGGCGCACCTTGTTTAAGTGCCAAGCGAACTCTCGATCTCTCGCATGGCATCAACTGCTGCCATAGGGTCTGTAGCACCAAACACAGCAGAGCCTGCTACAACTACATCAACGCCCGAAGCAAGTACGCTTTCAAGATTTGCGGCACCAATGCCACCATCTGCTTCAACGGGGATATTCAGCCCCTGACGTGCCATTTCCGCCTTTAATTCCTTTACCTTATCAAGGCACGCGGGGATCAGCTTTTGTCCGCCAAATCCGGGATATACGGTCATCACAAGCACCATGTCGCAAAGCGGAAGCAGGGGGAAGATGACCTCAGCCTTGGTGTCGGGAGAGATAGAGATCGCAGGCTTTGCGCCAAGGGCGCGGATCGCCTTTAAAACCTCGGCGGGATTTTCGGTGCTCTCCACGTGAATGGTAATGCCGTTGGCACCTGCTTTTCTGAATTCCTCAATGTAGCGCTCGGGGCGCTCGATCATCAGGTGCACGTCAAAAAAAAGCTTGGAGTGTGGGCGTAATGCTTTAATTACAGCAGGACCAAAGGAGATATTCGGTACAAAGCATCCGTCCATTACGTCAAGATGCAGCATATCAACGGCGTGCTCAACCTTGGCGACAGAGGATTGCAGATTTGCAAAATCAGCGGCGAGCAGGGAAGGAGAAATTTTCATAAGCACCTCACTTTAATGTGTTTTCGACATAATATGACAGTAGGGGCAGGTATTTGCCCTTTTGAAAATTCGCAAGGCATTGGGAGGTGGAGGTAAAAATGCGCGGAAGTGTGTATGTAGCGCCTCGCAGTCCTTGCTTGCCGTTCGTGCCATGGCACGAACGGCTTTTGTTATTGTAAGAGACAAACCGCGTGTGCGGCAATGCCAAGGCGCTCGCCTGTAAAGCCAAGTCCCTCTTCGGTGGTGGCTTTTACATTGATGTCAGTTTCGCTGATGCCAAGAGCCAGGGCTAAATTTTTTTTCATTGCTTCAATATGGGGCGCTAAGCGCGGTGCTTGCGTGATTACGGTTGCATCGATATTGACAATTTCAAAGCCCGCCTCTCGCACAAAGCGCGCCACCTCCGCGGCAAGATGAAGGCTGTTGGCACCAAGATATGCAGGGTCGCTGTCGGGAAACAGCTTACCAATATCTCCTAGCGCCGCGGCACCAAGGAGTGCATCCATAATAGCGTGCGTGAGCACATCGGCATCGGAATGGCCAAGCAAGCCCACCTCGTGCGGGATCTTTACGCCGCCAAGTATCAGATCGCGGTTGAGCACCAGACGGTGCACATCATAGCCGTGTCCTATCCTCATCACTTGCCCTCCCGTTCCTTTAAAATAAATTCCGCGAGTCGCATATCGCGCGGCTCGGTGATCTTAATATTATCCTTGCCGCAATCCACCAGCTTTACGGGGTAGGGCAAGTACTCTATTAATTGGTTGTCATCGGTCAGCAATTCCGCACCCTTAACCGTTTCCAAGGCTGCGCGGTACAAATTGGCTGAAAAAATCTGCGGCGTGGTGGCAAGGTAAACCGTGCTTCTATCAACGGTTTTTGCAATAAATCCGCGTTTTGTTGCCGTTTTTACTGTATCGGATACAGAGCACGCCGCGGTAGCGGCCCTGTGGCGATAGGCAACGCGGCATACCTTTTCGATTATTTCGGGTGTGACAAGACAACGCGCACCGTCATGGATCGCCACAAATTTGGCGGCGTGGTGCACGTGCAAAAAACCGTTTTTTACCGATGCTGCACGTGTATCGCCACCTGCTACAACGGCGGCAAGCTTGGAGATGTGCCACCTTGCGGCAATCTCGCCTACCAGCGCAAGCTCGCTTTGACGTGCCACTACAATAATCTCATCAATCTCTTTAGTGTTCTCAAAGGCAAGCAGTGTGCGTGCAAGCACAGGCACTCCCGCAACCTCAAGAAACTGCTTGGAAACCGTGCTGCCCATGCGTGTGGAACTACCGGCTGCAACGATGATTGCGGAGGTTTTGGGGCGCTTTTTTCCGCTCGCAAACCGTATGAGGTCTGCGGTTTTACCCGTAACCGACATTATTCGGCAAACGTGCCGTTTTCAACGGCGGTGATCATATCAACGCGAGTTGCATGCTTGCCACCCTCGAATTCAGCATCAACAAACGCATCAACAAGGTCAAGCGCAACACCAATGCCTACTACACGTGCACCGAAGCAAAGGAAATTTGCATCGTTGTGCTGACGTGTTAAGCGTGCGCTGAAGGTATCAGAGCAGCATGCGGCACGAATGCCCTTGTGCTTGTTTGCAACCAGCGACATGCCGATACCGGTGCCGCAGATCAGGATGCCCATATCCGCTTCACCGTTTTGTACCTTTACGCACGCGCGATGCGCAAAAACAGGATAGTTGCAGCTATCCGAGGTGTAGGTGCCAACGTCGGCGACCTCAAAGCCGCGCGAAAGGAGATGCTCGCGCACGGTATTTTTCATATCAACGGCTGCATGGTCACAGCCAATTACGATTTTTTTCATTGTTCTGATCCTTTCTTTGCTTGCTCTTTTTCAAGGCGCTCACGCTCTGCTTGCGGCAGGCGCAGATAGGTGGGGGAAAGCTCTTGGTCGGTGGTGCGCATGCCTTCCTTATATAGGCGAAGGGCACATGCGGCAACACCAAGGGCATTTTTCTCGGCGGCAATGGAAGCCACCGGCAGGGGAGTTAAGGATTGAAAGGCCGAGGTCGTTACCTCAACCCCGTCGCCTACAAGATAGAAGGGCTCGCCGCGCGCCAGAAGTTCGGTTTCAAGGTCGGTTGCGGCAAGTGCACGGTCGGGGCAAAGGCGCGTGAGCTCGTTGCCATTAGCGTGAAAGAGCGCGTTGTAGACCTGACCTCTGCGCGCGTTCATCACAGCGCAGATCAAGCCGCTTGCGGGCAAAAGATTTCTTGCCATTGCTTCAAGTGAAGAAACACCGATCACAGTCTTATTCTTGCCAAAGGCAAGCCCCTTTACGGTCGCCACACCGATCCGCACTCCCGTAAAGGAGCCGGGCCCCTCACTGCACGCAAAAACATCCACATCGTCGGGGGTGTAGCCTGTTACATCAAACAGTGCCTTTGCCATGGGCAAAAGCGTTTCGCTGTGCGTGTTGCCGTTTTTAACGGTAAAGGAAGCAAGGGGCGTGTCATCACGGCAAAGCGCAACACTTCCAACCACAGCAGTGCTGTCAAGTGCAAATATCAGCATAGGCTCTTCCTTTCTTCAATCGTGATTATGCGGCTATCGGGATCTTCTTGATCGTCCTTTATAATTTCCACGCGCAAGTAGCGCTCGGGCAAGGCATAGGGGATGTTTTCGCTCCATTCAACCAATGCTATGCCGTCACGCGCAAGGTAATCGTCATATCCGATGGAGTAGAGGTCATCCTCGCCTGTGATGCGATACATATCAAAGTGAAACAAGGGCTTGCTTTTACCTCGATATTCATTTACAAGCGCAAAGGTGGGGGAGCGCACGAGTGCCGCGGGAGCAATGACCGAAGCAAAGCCGCGCACAAACGCGGTTTTACCAACGCCAAGATCACCGTAAAGTGCCACAAATGGCGGCAGGGACAGGTCTTTTAGCATTGCGTTGGCAAGCTGTGCGCCCACTGCCTCGGTTTCTTGTACCGAGGCGGTCTTGATCTCTTGCGGCAGCATCAGAACAACCCCGAAATGTTGCCGTCGTTATCGATGTCAATCGAATAGGCAGTGGGTGTTTTACCAAGACCCGGCATGGTCATAATAGCGCCGGTCAGTACTACGATAAATCCGGCACCCGCAGAAAGCTTTACATCGCGCACCGTGATGGTGTGGCCGGTGGGTCTGCCAAGCTTTGTGGGGTCATCGGAAAGTGAGTATTGTGTTTTTGCAATGCAAACAGGGAAGCGTGCATAGGCTTCATCAATGGCAAGTATATCGGCAAGTGCCTTTTTAGCACCTGCTTCGAACACAACACCATCGGCGCCGTACATTTCCTTGGCAACAGCTTCGATCTTTTCAGTGATCGAAAGCTCGTCGCTATAAATGAACTTGAAATTTTTGGGCTTTTCGCAAGCGGCGATCACCTTCTCGGCAAGCTCTATGCCGCCGTCGCCACCTTTAGCAAAGACCTCGGAGAGCGCAAAATCAGCGCCCTTGTTTTCACAAATGGCACGCAGAGCCGCAAGCTCCTCGTCGGTGTCGGTGTCAAAGCGGTTGATGGCAACCACTACGGGTACGCCAAATTTTTGCAGATTGTCAATATGTGCCTCAAGATTTACTGCGCCGCGCTTCAGTGCATCTACATTTTCAGCCTTGAGATCGGGCTTGGCGACACCGCCGTTGTATTTCAGAGCGCGTACCGTGGCAACAAGCACCACCGCATCGGGAGAGAGTCCAGCCATGCGGCATTTGATGTTGAGAAACTTCTCAGCACCGAGGTCTGCGCCAAAGCCGGCTTCGGTAATGGCGTAGTCAGCAAGCTTTTGGGCAAGCTTGGTTGCACGGATCGAGTTGCATCCGTGTGCAATATTGGCAAAGGGACCGCCGTGGATAAGCGCAGGGGTGTTTTCAAGCGTTTGTACAAGATTGGGCTTGATCGCATCCTTGAGAAGTGCTGTCATAGCACCGTTTACCTGCAGATCGCGGCAGAATACGGGCTTGCCGTCATAGGTGTAAGCCACCAAGATGTTACCAAGGCGGCGCTTGAGGTCTGCAAGATCCTCAGCAAGACAAAGAATTGCCATAACCTCGCTTGCTACCGTAATGGTAAAGTGATCCTCGCGCGGCACACCGTTTATTTTGCCGCCAAGGCCTATTAAAATGTTGCGAAGGGCTCTGTCGTTCATATCTACCACGCGTGCAAACTGTACGCGGCGGGGGTCAATACCAAGGGCATTGCCTTGTTGGATATGATTGTCAAGCACTGCACAAAGCAGATTGTTAGCAGATGTGATTGCGTGGAAATCACCTGTAAAGTGCAGATTGATATCCTCCATCGGCACGACCTGTGCATAGCCGCCGCCGGCAGCGCCACCTTTAATGCCGAACACGGGTCCAAGGGAAGGCTCGCGCAGTGCGATCACTGCGTTTTTGCCGATCTTTTTCATCGCCATGCCAAGCCCTACCGTGGTGGTGGTCTTACCCTCGCCCGCGGGCGTGGGGTTGATAGCAGTCACAAGGATCAGTTTTCCGTTTTTCTTGCTCGCAGTGCGCGTAAGAAACGAATCGGTAATTTTTGCTTTATATCTGCCGTAAAGCTCAAGCTCCTCGTCAGCAACCCCAAGCTCTGCCGCAATTTCGGCAATGGGGAGCATTTTGGCTTCTTGTGCAATTTGAATGTCAGTTTTCATGTCAGTTCCTCTCCTTGTCGGTTTTGGGTCTGATCTTCTCGCGCGTTCCGTCAGGGCGCTCGATCACGGTATTATCAAGTGTACCGCGCATATAGGCACGGAATTCCGCGAGGTACTCCGCGCGAAGCGCCTGACGCTCTGCCGCCTCACTCTCGGTCAGCTCTCGCGTTTTGGCGAGTGCGGCAAGCTCGTTGATACGGTCTATTTTTGCTTTTTCCATATCAGCCACGCAGGGTAAGTCCCAGCTCTTTTTCAAGCAGGAACAGTACTTTCTTTGTAATCTTTTCGGCGTCTTCCACCGTCATGGTGTGATCCTCGGCACGCAGGGTCATACGCAGCGATACAGACTTTTTGCCATCGCCGATCTTTTCACCGCGGAAGATGTCAAAGAGCTTCACGCCCTCGCATTGCTTGCCGCCAGCCTTTTGCATAACGGAAATGATGGAGCCGACCTCAAGTGCTTCCTCACAAACAAAGGAGAAGTCACGGGTGATAGCGGGGTACTTGGGCAGGGGCTTGTAATGCTTGTCAGCCGTGCTTGCGGCAAACAGGGCATCAAAGTCGATCTCAGCAGCGTAAAGCGGCACGGAAATGCCGTAATTTTCCGCTACAATCGGGTGGATCTGACCAAATGTGGCGATTTTCTTGTCACCAACACACACCTCAGCACAGCGACCGGGGTGGTAGGAGGGATTGTTGCTTACCGCTGTGTAGCTTGCATTGGCAACTGCCAAAGCAAGAAGATTTTCAATCACGCCCTTCATGGTGTAGAAGTCGGCATCGCCGTACATGCCGAGCGTGAGCATCTTACCCTCATAGGGAAGCTTGGTCGTATCAGCATCGGGCAGATAGATAGAGCCCATTTCAAACAAGCGTACGTTCTCGTTATTAAAGTTTTGGTTGCGCGCGAGAACCTCGAGCATCGAGGGAAGGGCGGTGGTACGCATGACGCTCGTATCCTCGCCAAGAGGATTGGAGATCACCACCGAGCGGCGAAGAGCGCTGTCCTCGGGCAAACGGATCTTGTCGTAATATTTCGGGGAAATGAAGGAGAAGGTTTGGATCTCATCAAGTCCCATGCCGTAAAGTGCATTTTCTACCTGAATACCGAACGCCTGCTTTGGTGTTCTGCCACCCTCTGTGGTTTCGGCAACGATCTTGGTAGAAACGATCTTGTCATAGCCGTAAATACGCATGATCTCCTCTGCAATATCGTTCATGCAGGCAAGATCGGCGCGGAAGCTTGGCACGTAAATATTGCCGTTCTCAACACGGCAGTCAAGCGAGGTAAGAATGTCGATCATCTGTGCCTCAGAAATATCTGTGCCAAGGAAGGCATTGTAGCGTGCAGGTGTGAAGGGCAGAACGGTCTGCTCTGTTTTCGTGGGATATACGTCAATGACGCCGTCAACTACGTCGCCTGCATCAAGCAGCTCAACGAGTTCGCACGCACGCATAAGGCCCGCCATGCAGTTCTCGGGATCAAGCCCCTTTTCAAAGCGCGCCGAGGATTCGGTACGCATGCCGTTTTTCTTGGCGGTTACGCGAACCGAGCCGCCGTTAAAGCAAGCCGATTCAAATACCACGGTCTTGGTGGTGTCAACGATCTCGCTGTTTGCACCGCCCATCACGCCCGCAAGAGCGCAAGCCTTTTTCTCATCGGCGATCACCAGCATGCTGCTGTCGAGCACGTGATCGATATCGTCAAGCGACTTGAAGCACTCACCGTCAGCGGCGCGGCGCACACGAATGGCAGAGCCGTCAAGCTGGGTGTAATCAAAGGCATGCATCGGCTGACCGTATTCAAGCATAACGTAGTTGGTAATGTCTACGATGTTGTTGATGGGGCGAACGCCTGCTGCACTAAGACGCATGCGCAGCCACATGGGCGAGGGCGCAATGCGCACGTTCTTCACGACCTTTGCGGCATAGCGATAGCAGAGATCGGGTGCTTCAATGCCGACGGTAAGATAATTTTCTACCTTGTCGCCGTCACCAAGAGGCTTAACGGCAGGGGTGGGCACCTTTAACTCACGTCCGAAGGAAGCCGCCGTTTCGCGCGCAAGACCGATCACGGAAAGGCAATCGGGGCGGTTGGAGGTAATTTCAAATTCCACGGCGGTATCGTCAAGCAGCAGTGCCTCGCGAATATCCATTCCGAGCTTATCTCCAAAGCACTCGTCAAGGATAAGGATGCCGTTTTCTTCCTTGCCGGGGCACTCGTGTACAGTAAGGTTGAGTTCCCCCATGGAGCAAAGCATGCCGTGCGACTCTACACCACGCAGCTTGCCGTCCTTAATAACTACACCGTGGGGGAGTTTGGCAACAGGGAGCGCTGCCGGTATGATCGCACCCTCAAATACGTTCTGTGCGCCCGTGACAATTTGTACAAGGTCACCCTTGCCAACGTTCATCTGGCAGATCTGCAAATGGTCGCTATCGGGGTGGGGCTCGATCTTTTCGATCTTTGCTACCACCACGTTTTCAATCTCGGCGCCAAGCACCTCATAGCCCTCAACCTTAGAGCCCGTGAGGGTTAGCTTGTCGCAATAATCCTTAATATTGATATCGCTCACATCAACAAAGTCGTGGAGCCATTTCATAGATAAATTCATTTTGCGCTCTCCTTTCTTAGAACTGCTTCAGGAAACGCTCATCGTTTTCATAGAACAAGCGAATGTCATCAATGCCGTAGCGCGTCATGGTGACACGCTCAAGACCCATACCAAAGGCAAAGCCGCTGTAGACCTCAGGGTCGATGCCACAGTTTTCAAGCACAAAGGGGTGTACCATGCCGGCACCAAGGATCTCGATCCAGCCCTCGCCCTTGCACACACGGCAGCCCTTGCCACCGCATACAAAGCAGGAAACGTCAACCTCGGCAGAGGGCTCGGTGAAGGGGAAGTGGTGGGGACGGAAGCGGATCTTCGTTTCCTCGCCAAACATTTTCTTTGCAAAGGTTTCAAGCGTGCCCTTAAGGTCACTCATCGTAATACCTTTGTCAACCACAAGGCCCTCCATTTGATGGAAAAGAGGGGAGTGCGTTGCATCAAGCGCGTCGGAGCGGTATACACGACCGGGAGAGATGACGCGGATAGGGGGGCTCTGCTTTTCCATTACGCGCACCTGCACGGGCGAGGTCTGGGAGCGAAGCAGAATGTTGTCGGTAATGTAGAAGGTATCCTGCGTATCTCTTGCAGGGTGATTTTCTGGAATGTTGAGCGCCTTAAAGTTATAGTAATCATACTCTACCTCAGGCCCCTCGGCAATCTCAAAGCCCATGCCGATAAAGATCTCCTCCATTTCGCGCTGTGCGCGGGTTAAGGGATGCTGATGACCCATGCGAGAGGGGGTGCCGGGCATTGTCACGTCAAGCTTTTCGCGGGCAAGACGGTCGTTGAGCGCCTTTTCCTTTTCCTCGGCAACTCTTACGGCAAGTGCCGCCTCGATCTCAGCGCGCACCTCATTTGCCATTTGACCTACTACGGGGCGCTCCTCCGGGGTCAGTGCACCCATGCCGCGCAAAACGGCGGTGAGTTCACCTTTTTTACCAAGGTAGCGAACACGCAGTGCCTCGGTATCGCAGTCGGCAGCCTTCAGTTCTGAAAGTGCCGCTTCTTTGATCTGTTGCAGTTTTTCTTTCATATCCATTTCCTTTCTTGTTCTCGGGCAAGTCGAAAAACAAAAAACCTCGCCCTGAAATAAAATCAGGACGAGGCGAAAATTCGCTCGCGGTACCACCCGAATTGAAGGCATAAAGCCAACCACTCAAAGACCTGTAACGGGGTCAGCCGTATGCGGCTATTAGCGTGCCGCAGGCACGTTGTTCACCGCATCCACTCCAAAGGGAAACGCCACACCTCACGTCCGTAAGTTGCTTTCAGCCGTGGCAACTCTCTCTTTGACGGGGCAGGAAAGGGGGCAACCTTTTTCACTGTGTTTTCTACAAATGATATTATAACACAAATTTTGTAAAAATCAAGAGGAAAATAAAATATTTACTAAATATAGAGAGGCGTGCCGCGGCACGCCTTTTTGTGCTTTATTATACTCCCTGTGCGGGCGCACGGTAAAGGGTGACGTTGTTGATCTCAAACAGCCCTTGGGTCTCCTCGGCAATATCGGCGTTTTCCTCGGTTACGATAGCATCGATCTCGGCAAGATCGGCAAAGGCGTAGGTCGAGCGTACGTCAAACTTGCTCGAGTCGGTTGCCACACAGCAAAAGCGCGCATGGTCGATCATCGTAGACATAATAATGCCTTCCTCGATATTAGAGGTCATCACGTCGCGTCCGCTGATTGCGGAAATGCCGAGAAATGCCTTATTAAAGGTAAATTTTTTGAGCATGTCTACCGCGAGCGATCCGCCTGTGTAGTGCTCGTCGGCACGCATGATGCCACCCAGCATAATGACCTCGCCTGAGAAAAGATTTTGGCGCATGCGGTTTTGTAAGATGGCGGCAATCTTAATGGAATTGGTTACTACAAGCACGTTTCGGGCTACGATAGAGGCGGCAAGGATCTCCATGGTACTGCCGCTGGAAATGGCGATAGAATCGTTGTCCTCAATCAAATTTTCGGCAATAAATTTACCGATCGAAACCTTTGCTTCGTGATTTTTTTGGTGGCGCACGTCGTAGGTGTCCTCACGGACGTCAAAGGGAATCGGCACAGCGCCGCCGCGCACCTTTTTTAAGAGGTTTTTTTCGGAAAGAAGGTTGATGTCACGGCGGATCGTTTCTATCGATACGTCATATTTTCGAGCCAATTCTGAGATGGAAACTTCGCCCGTTTTCAGGGCTTCTTCCTTGATTTGTCGTTGACGTTCAGAGGTTAACATAAATTGCTCCTTTAAATTTGGTCTTTTTTTGCAAAACAGGGTAACATCGGATCGGACTGGTTTTATCTTACCACAAAACGCCAAAATAGTCAACATCTGGGATAAGAAAATGCCTCAAAACTCAAAAAAATCAGCAACAAAGTTTGGTATTTTGACGTTTCCACACAATTCCACATAAAAGTGTTGACTTTTGTTGAGAATGTCTTGAAAATACCCAAAATTTTGTGAGGAATTTTGACCGAAAGTATTGACAATGATGTGGATTTATGAGATAATATTTGGTGGAAATTTTTTGGTTTCTAATATCTAAAAAAGGGACTGAATTTATGAAGATTTTACTTGGTGGCTTAAACCAAGAGGTGAACTCCTTTTCACCCGGTAAAACAACAATAGAGGAGTATAGGAGAAAGCAGTATTGCCTTGGAGACGATATGCTTCGGGCAGCGGCAGGGCACGTGCGTGCCTACTCCGATCTGTTTGATGCCATGGGCGGTGCCTACAACGTGCTTGTTGACGGCGGTGCCGAGGTGGTGTCCGGCGGCTTTGCCGGTGCACAGTCGGGTGGTATCATTGAGCAGTCTGTGGTCGACGGTTATATTGCCCACATCAAAGAGGCAGCGAAGAACAATCTGCCCCTTGACGGTGTTGTGCTTGTGATGCACGGTGCCGCACAAAGCGAGGGGAGTGATGACCCCGAGGGCGATATCATCGCGGCTGTGCGCGAGGTGGTGGGAGAGAACGTACCGATTTCGGTATCCCTTGACCTTCATGCCAACGTGACCGAGCAAATGGCAACCAATGCCGATACTATTTCGCTTTATCAGCATTATCCTCATGTGGATATTTGGGAAACGGGCGAGCGTGCCGCACGTCTTTGCCTTGGTATGGTAAAGGGCGAAATCGCTCCTAAAATGGCGTATGTGTCGATCCCGATGATCGTGCCCGCCAGTGCCTATACCACTGAAACCGAGCCCTTTCTTTCCTTGATGAATAAGGCACATGCCTATGTCACAAGCGGAAAGCTGCTTGATTTCTCCATTTCTCAGATGCAGCCCTGGCTTGATGTGCCAAAGGGCGGCAGCTCGGTGATCGCCATTGGCGAGGATGGAGAAGAGGCGGCAAGAATTGCCGAGGAGCTTGCAAAAGAGCTTTGGGATATGCGCCATGAGTTTAAGACCGAGCTTTCAAGTGTGGATGAGGTCATCCGCATTGCTGAGAAAAACAACAGCGGCAAGCCCGTGATCTTAAACGATTTTGCAGATTCTGCCAATGCAGGGTCGGCGGGGGATAGCGCCGAGGTCATTGAGCGTGTTTTGGCGCTTGGCTCAAATGTCAAGGGCTTGATGTACTTAAACGATAGCGAATTTGTTGAGGCGTGCCGCCGCGCAGGTGTCGGCAATACCGTAAAAGCACCGCTTGGCGCTACGATCAGCAAAAAGCTTTATACGCCTGTTTTGGTTGAGGCGCAGGTCAAGGCGCTTTACGACGGCGATATGTTTATTCACGGTAACTTTACAAACTTTGGCGCTTGCGCCTTGGTAAAGATCCGCAATATGCTCGTGGTGGTCACCACCCAGCATTTTTATCCCGGTGATCCGGCGCTCTACCGCGCCTACGGCTACGACCCGATGGACTTCCAAATGGTGGTGGTAAAGGCGTGCACGTCCTTCCGCGCATTCTACGGGCCCTTGACCGACCTCATTTACCCCGTTGTGACCAAGGGTGCTGCCAGCGCAGACCTCTTGTCCTTGCCCTTTGAAAAGCTCCCCAAGAGTTTTTACCCGTTTAGCGACGGCGATTTTGTGCCGGTGGCTAGCGTGTTTGGCAAATAATTTAGTTTGAAAGCAATTTAAAATGCTTAATAGATAAGGAGAACACTATGAAAAAGACAGATGTTGTCATCATTGGTGCAGGCGCCGTAGGCAGTGCGCTTGCCCGTGAGCTTTCGAAGTACCAGCTCGACGTTACCGTTGTTGAAAAGAACGCGGACGTTGGCGGCGACAGCTCGAAATCGAACAGTGCGATCATCCACACCGGCTACGATGCAAAGCCCGGTACGCTCGAGAGCGAGCTGGTGGTTGCCGCAAACCCCATGTACGATGAGATTTGCAAGGATCTTGACATTCCTTTCAAGCGCATCGGTGCGATCCTGCCCGCATTTAACGACGAGCAGATGGAGCAGCTTCCCGCCATCAAGCACAAGGCAATGCAAAACCGCGTTTACGACGTTGAGTACAAGACCGCGGCTGAGCTGCTTGAGATGGAGCCCGAGCTCAACCCTGAGGTAAAGGGCGGCTTGTTTATTCCTCGCGAGAGCATCATTGACCCGTTCCTGTTCTGCATTGCTTTGGCCGAGAATGCAGCCGACAACGGCGTACACTTCGAGCTTGCAACCAAGGTTATCGGCATTGAACAAAAGGACGGTGCTGTTACTACGGTTAAGACCGACAAGGGCGACATCGAGTGCAAATACATCATCAACGCCGCAGGCCTTTACTGCGATGAGATCGCTTCCTTCGTTGGCAAGAATGATTACTATGTAACTCCCCGTAAGGGTCAGTTCTACATCCTTGACAAGAAGACCTCCTGCAAGGTAAACTACATCGTGCTTCCCATTCCTACCAAGGTTACCAAGGGCAAGCTGATGTGCCCCACCATGCACGGCAACATGCTCGTTGGCCCTACCGCAGAGGATATGCTGGATAAGGAAGATAAGAGCACCAATACCGAGGGTCTTGAGAGCATCGCAGCGGACGTACGCAAGATGATCCCGCGTGTCAATCTTCGCGACTCTATCACGCAGTACTCGGGTCTTCGTGCACAGCGTAACCCTGAGGGTCTTAACATCGATATGTACGATGATCTTAAGGGCTACGTTAATATTTCCGGCGTGCGCTCCACGGGTCTTACCAACTCTGTGGCAGTTGCAAAATACGTTGCAGATCTTCTTATCGAGTCCGGCATGAAGGCAGAGCCCAAGACCGACTTTATCAAGACTCGCAAGGGCACGCCTCACTTTGCAGAGCTTTCTGCTGAAGAGAAGGCAGAGCTTATCGCAAAGGACGCTCGCTACGGTAACGTAATTTGCCGTTGCGAAACCATTACCGAAGGTCAGATCTGTGATGCGATCAACCGTACTCTCGGTGCACGCACGGTTGACGGCGTAAAGCGTCGTGTACGTGCGGGCATGGGTCGTTGCCAGGGCGGCTTCTGCGGTCCTCGCGTGATCGAGATCATTGCCCGTGAGCTTGGCATTTCTCCCGACGAGGTTTGCAAGAACAACGAGGGCTCTGAAATGCTCACAGGCTTTGTAAGATAAGAAAGGAGCGCATCAAAATGGCTGAAAAGATTTATGACGTAATCGTTGTAGGCGGTGGCCCTGCCGGTCTTGCCGCTGCTGTTGGCGCCAAAGAAGCAGGCGCGAAAGATGTACTTATTGTTGAGCGTGACGTAAGCCTTGGCGGTATTTTGCAGCAGTGCATTCACCCCGGCTTTGGTCTGAAGCATTTTAATGCAGAGCTCTCCGGTCCTGAGTATGCATACCGCTTTATCGAGAAGGTAAAGGCTACCGATATCGAGGTCAAGCTTGATACTATGGTGCTTGAGGTTGGCGACCACTCGGTGGTTGGCATCAACCCCAAGGACGGTCTGTTTGTTGCTAAGGGCAAGTCTATCGTGCTTGCTATGGGTTGCCGTGAGCGTACCCGTGGCGCTATTATGACCCCCGGCACGCGTCCTGCAGGTGTTTACACCGCAGGTGCCGCACAGCGTCTTGTGAACCGTCAGAATATGATGGTTGGTAAAAAGGTCGTGATCCTTGGCTCGGGTGATATCGGCATGATCATGGCACGCCGTATGACCCTTGAGGGCGCAAAGGTTCTTGCTGTGGCTGAGCTTATGGACTACACCGCAGGCCTTACCCGTAACCGCGTACAGTGCCTTGACGACTTCGGTATTCCGCTTCTCCTTTCTCACACCATCGTTGAGATCAAGGGCAACAAGCGCCTTGAGGGTGTTGTCATTGCCGAGGTAGATCCTGCAACTAAGAAGCCGATCGCAGGCACCGAGGTGCTCTACGAGTGCGACACGCTGCTTCTTTCCTGCGGTCTTATCCCCGAGAACGAGCTTACCAAGGAGGCAGGCATTAAGATCAACCCGATCACCAATGGCCCCGAGGTCAACCAGTTCATGCAGACCAACTTTGAGTATGTGTTCGCTTGCGGTAACGTTGTACACGTAAACGACCTTGTTGATAACGTAACCGACGAGTCCCTGCGTGCAGGCAGCTATGCTGCACAGTACGCAGCAGGCACGCTTCCCAAGGCTGCAGAGATCCCCTCTGTGACCGGTAACAATGTTCGTTACATCTGCCCGCAGAGAATCTGCCCCGAAGCACCCGCAAAGCTCTTCTTCCGTGCAGCGGCTCCCAAGCTTGGCGTTACCATGAAGGTTTATGCCGACGATAAGGAGATCTTCTCTAAGAAGCTCATCAAGATCAATCCCGGTGAGATGGAGCATGTTGAGGTGAAGCCCGAAGATATGAAGGGCGTTTCTGCCATTAAGATCGAAGTGGTCTAAGAAAGGAGTTATGGTGTTATGGTAACCAAGGATATTATTTGTATTACTTGCCCCCAGGGCTGTATCATTAAGGTTTCGGGCGACCCCGAAAAGGGTGAGATCGTAAGCTGCGAGGGCTTTAAGTGCAAGCGCGGCAAGGCTTATGCTGAAAACGAGTTTGTGCGCCCTCTTCGTATTCTTACCTCTTCTGTTAAGACCGCAGGTGCTGCTGTTCCGCTTGTGGCAGTGAGAACCGCTGCTCCCATTCCGAAGGAAATGCAGATGCAGGGCATGGAGGAGATCAAAAAGCTCACTGTTTCCGGCAAGATCGTACCCGGTGACGTGATCGTTGAGAACTTCCTTGGCACGGGCGTTGCACTCGTTGCATCCGGTAGCCTGGAATAAGTCTATTGCTAAATTGAGGGATCGGCTCAGCTTTGAGCCGATCCTTTCTCTTTTTTTATGAACGAATTGTTCATTTTTCTTTAAAACATTGATTTTTAAGGATATTTGTGCTATACTGATATATCATAAGTTTTGAAGGAGTGGTGCTATGCTTTTTGCGGTTGATATTGGAAATACCAACATTCATGTGGGTGCTTTTGAAAATGACCAATTAAGGGCCACTTTTTCGCTTGGCCTTGATATGCGGCGCACTGCCGATGAATACGCTATGCTATTGCGAGCGATTGCTGCAGATAAAGACGTGGTGTTAGAGGAAATTACAGGTGCGGTTCTCGGCTCCGTTGTGCCAACTGTTACGCCTATTTTTCTCAACGCACTTAAAGCTCTTTTTGATGTGCCTGTTACTGTGATCGGACCCGGTGTGAAAACCGGTTTTTCCATTCGACTTGATAATCCTGCGGAGTTGGGAGCTGATCTTGCTGCCAATGCAGCAGGGGCAATTGCCTGTGTCGGTGCGCCCGTGATCATTGTTGATTTTGGCACGGCAACCACCGTTATCGCAGTTGACGAAAGATCGGCACTGCAGGGCGGTGCAATCATGCCCGGCGTAGGAATGTCACTCCATGCGCTTGACGGTGCGGCACTCCTGCCCGATGTTCCCGCATGCGGGTCGGTAGAGGCACTCGGAAAAAACACGCCCGACTGCATGCGCGCGGGAGTGGTACGTGGCGGAGCTATAGCGGCTTGCGGGCTTGCAGAGCATTATAAAAGAATATTGAAGCTGCCTATGAGCACGCCCTTGGTGGTTTGCGGCGGTTATGCCGAGGCAATGCGTGCGTATTTGCCGGCAAATACGCAGTATATGCCCGAGCTCACACTCCGCGGTCTTATGGCGATTCATAGGCTAAATCAAAAATAACAGAATAATGCTGCGCTTCGTGCAAGGAAGATACCTTTTCGGATCTTACCCTGTCAAGGTGCTGTGTTATATAAATTTTCGCCGTATCCCAAGGGGAACGGCAGTAAGGAGGCTTGTATGATAACAAGCAAGAAAAGATTAAATGTTGTAGCGATGGTAGAGCTTGCTCTACTCACCGCGGCGGTGCTGATTTTACAGCTTGCGGGCGTGGCAATTAAATTGCCCTTTCTCGGCACACCCATCAGCCTTGTGCTGGTGCCGATCGCACTTGGCGCGATGCTTTTGGGACCCATGGCAGGCGCCTGGCTCGGGTTTGTATTTGGCATGGTGGTATTTGTTGTGTGCGGCGTTATGGCTACCGATCCGTTTACGGCAATGCTGTTCGCAGACCACCCCTTACTTACCGCGCTTACCTGTCTTGTAAAATCTACGCTTGCTGGCTTTTTGTCGGGGCTGGTGTATCGAGTTGCCCGCCAAACTAAGCCTTTGCTTGCAACCTTTCTTGCAGCAGGTATTGCACCTGTTGTAAATACAGGTATATTTGTGCTCGGTTGCATTACGATGATGGATACGGTATCCGGTATTGCAGGGGGAATTGGGCAAAACTTTCTTTATTTTGTCATTATTACGTGTGCCGGGCTGAACTTTATTTTTGAAATGGTTCTCAATATGGCACTCTCTCCTGCACTTTGCCGTGTTTTAGAGATCGTCACAAGACAGCAAAAAAGAATTTGAACTGATTTAAGGGTATAAAATGAGTATTCAGAAGCAATTTTTTGGCAATTTGCCAGACGGGCGTACCGTGTCGCGCTATGTCTTGCAAAATGAAAACGGCGTGGTAGCGGCCATTCTTGATTATGCGGGCGCGATCCAACAGCTTTGTGTGCCCGACCGAAATGGATGGTTTGTTGACGTTGTCGGTGGCTTTGACAGTGCTACGCAGTATTATTACGGAAACGGAAATCAAGGTTCGCTTATCGGGCGCTTTGCGAATCGCATTAAGGGTGCAAGCTTTGTGCTTGATGGCAAGATCTATACACTAGCCCAAAATAACGGTAGCAACCATATTCACGGCGGTGTTCAGGGCTTTGCACGCAAGCTCTTTGAGGCAAAACCGATTGATGGCAAGGATCCTGCACTCAGCCTTCATTACGTATCGCCTGACGGAGAAGAGAACTATCCCGGTACGCTTGACGTGACCGTTACCTATACCTTAACTGCTGATAACGCGCTTTCTATCCGCTATGCTGCTACTACAGACAAGCCAACCCTTGTTAACATGACCAATCATGCCTATTTTAACCTCGGCGGATTTGCCTCAGGTACGGCGCTTGATCATGAGCTTTGGATCGATGCAGATACGTATTTGCCGACCGATGAAGGGAAAATTCCTACAGGAGAGCTGCGCTCAGTTGAGGGAACTCCCTTTGATTTTCGTACTCCAAAGTCCGTGCGGTGTGATTTTGACTTGACAAACGAGGATCTTCGTATCGGTGGCGGCTTTGATCATTGCCTTAATTTCACGGGTGGTGAAACAAAAGAGCCTGTTCTTCGTGCTTCGCTTTACTGTGATAAAACGGGCATTGAGATGAAGACCCTTACCAACATGCCCTCAGTACAGCTTTACTCGGCAGGGGGCGTGCGAAATGCCGCCTACCCCTTAAAGGGTGGCTATCCGCAAAGCCCTGAGAGCTTTATCTGCCTTGAAACGCAAAAAATGCCCGATAGCATCAATCACCCCCATTTCACCGACGTGGTGCTGCGCCCCGGTGAGGTTTATAACTATACTACCGTTTATGCGTTTGATGTGAGAAAGTAAATGTACAAAATGAAATAGTTCTTTTATCCCCCCGCCTTACATAAGTTAAAGCGGGGGTGATCTTTTGAAAAAAACAAGAATATTTTCCATGCTGCTGGCGATAATGCTTTGCTTTTGCTCTATGATCACGGCAGGGGCTACGACCGTGGAGCCTATTTCGAGTAATACACAAGAAATAACTGTAAGCACTGCACTTGGTGACCTGCCTTGCAAATCAGCTATTTTAATGGATGCTACCACGGGGCAGGTGCTTTTTGAGCAAAATCCCGACGAGGCACTGCCACCCGCCTCTGTGACAAAGGTGATGACGCTGCTTTTGGTCATGGAAGCGATCGATAGCGGTAAACTTTCTCTTTCGGATATGGTCAGTGTGAGCGCACACGCGGCGTCTATGGGCGGCTCACAGGTCTACCTAAAGGAAGGGGAAACCATGAGCGTTGAGGAAATGCTCAAGTGCGTAATCATTGCCTCTGCAAACGATTGCGCTGTGGCACTGGCTGAGCACGTGGCGGGGAGCGAGGAGGCGTTTGTTGCTGCAATGAACGAACGCGCCACCGCGCTTGGCATGAAAAATACGCATTTTGAAAATACAAACGGTCTTGATGATACTGCTACCAACCACGTGACATCAGCCAGGGATATTGCAATCATGTCGCGCGCCCTAATTGCACACGAAAAAATTCTCGAATACAGCGGTATTTGGATGGATACCATCAGAGATGGCACATTTGGGCTAACGAACACCAATCGCTTGGTGCGCTTTTATCGCGGCTGCACGGGGCTGAAAACAGGGTCTACGGCACGTGCAAAGTTCTGCATCAGTGCTACTGCCGAGCGTGACGGCTTGTCGCTTATTTGCGTGATTATGGCGGCAGATACCCGCGATGAGCGCAACAACACCGCCGCCAAGCTCCTTGACTATGGCTTTGCCTCCTACAGCACGTATCGCGCAAATGAGGGGAGCATTACGCTTCCCGTACAGGGAGGTGTGAAGCCCACCTGCGCTCTCACGTTTGATGCCTTTGCGGCAACCGTTGAAAAGGGGGCAAGCGGAAACGTTAGCGCAACCACAGAGCTGCCGGAAAGCCTTACGGCGCCCGTTGCGGCAGGCGATGAGGTTGGGCGTGTTGTGTATACGCTTGACGGTAGGGAGATCGGCTCCGTTCCCGTAATTGCAACCGAAAATATCGATAAGATCGGCTTTAGGACGCTGTTTTGGCGCATTTTACAGCAATTTTTGCTCTTGTAAAAATAATTTGGCAAATAATTCCATGAAATTTTAGAAATTGTCTTGCATTTTTTGTGTCAGTATAGTAAAATAAAATTGCCAAAAAAATTAAACAGAAAGAGGTTTCAAATGGCAATACGGTTAATCGATAAATACGCATCTTCTTTTGTCGCAGAGAACGAATACGCGGCTATTCAGCCCATGGTTACGACAGCGCACGAAATGCTGCACGCAAAATCAGGTCTTGGTAACGATTACCTTGGCTGGCTTGATCTGCCTCGCGATTACGACAAGGCGGAATACGCTCGCATCAAGGCGGCTGCCGCAAAGATCCAAAAAATCTGTGATGTTTTTATTGTGATAGGCATCGGCGGCTCTTACCTCGGCGCACGTGCAGTAATTGAGTTCCTCAAATCGCCTCTTTATAATAACCTCAAAAAAGATACGCCCGACATTTATTTTTCGGGCTGTAACATCAGTGCTTCGCACATGCAGGAGCTTTTGTCTATTTGCGAGGGGCGAGATGTTTGCATTAACGTAATTTCCAAATCGGGCACTACGACCGAGCCTGCTGTCGCCTTCCGTGTGTTCCGCGAGCTGCTGGAGAAAAAGTACGGCAAGGAGGGCGCACGCGAGCGCATTTTTGTAACGACAGACCGTGCGCGCGGCACGTTAAAGGGCTTTGCCGATCAGGTTGGATACGAAACCTTTACAGTGCCTGATGATGTTGGTGGCAGATTTTCTGTGCTCACTGCAGTGGGTCTTTTGCCCATTGCCGTTTCGGGTGTAGATACCGATGCGTTGATGGTGGGTGCTGAGGCGGCACGCGTGGCGCTTGTTGACCCAGATCTTTCAAAAAATGATTGCTACAAGTATGCAGCATTGCGTAATATTTTGCTTCGTAAAGGCAAGACGACCGAGATCTTGGTTGGTTATGAGCCGTTTGTAGGGATGCTTTCGGAGTGGTGGAAGCAGCTGTTTGGTGAGAGTGAGGGTAAGGACGGAAAGGGAATTTTCCCCGCGTCGGTTGTTTTCTCCACAGATCTGCACTCTCTTGGTCAATATATTCAAGACGGCATGCGCAATTTGTTCGAAACCGTGATTTCCGTGAAGGACACGGGTGCGACATTGGAAATCCCGCATGACCCCGACAATATCGACGGTCTGAATTTCCTCTCGGGCAAGGACCTTGGCTATGTAAACAGCATGGCACAGCAGGGTACGCTCTTTGCACATATCGACGGTGGTGTGCCCAATATCGTGCTTGAGTTGAAGGATCGCAGTGCCTACTCCCTTGGTTATATGATCTATTTCTTTGAAAAGGCATGTGCAATTTCGGGGTATATGCTGGGCGTAAATCCCTTTGATCAGCCGGGTGTTGAGGCTTACAAGAAAAATATGTTTGCACTGCTTGGATAGCCCGGATACGAGGCGCAAAAGGCTGTGCTTGATGCACGCTTGGAGAAATAAAGACTAAAGTCCCAAAAAGCAGGTCAAAATTATGTTTTGACCTGCTTTTCTTTGTATTTTTTTCCAAAACCCCCTTGCAAACAAAAAAAGTATCGTGTATAATAAAGACATAAGCAGAATAAATATTCTGTTATGCTACAAAACGGAGGTATTGTTATGCTCAAATTAATGATTGGCGTAAAGGGTACGGGTAAAACCAAGACTCTGATTGAAAAGGTTAATGCCGCTGCTGCTACTTCGCACGGTGATGTTGTTTGTGTGGAGAAGGGCACGCAGTTGCGTTTTGATATTAAATCCAAGGTTCGTCTTGTTGATACCGATGAGTATCTCATCCACGATGCAAAGGCACTTTACGGCTTTGTTGCAGGTATTCTTGCCAGCAATTATGACGTTACCGATTTGTTTGTGGATAACACCTTCAAGATTTGCGGCGGAAACATTGCTGAACTTGAGACACTGCTTGAAAGCCTGAACGCTCTGCTTGCTAAGCACGATGTAAATGTGTTTATGACCGCATCCTTCCCTGTGGAAGACGCTACTGATATCATTAAGAAGTATCTGTAATAATTGGCTGTACTGTAGCCCAAAATAAATCAAAACCGCTTTTTCTATTGCGAAGCAGTAGAGAAGGCGGTTTTTTTGTGTAAAAATTCAATTTTCACATTTGTCGCTTATTTTGCTATGATGTAAATGTGACTTTTGGAAGGGAGAGGCGACAATGGGAAAATACTTCGGCACAGACGGATTTCGCGGCGAGGCAGGCATTGGTCTTACGGCAACGCACGCGTATAAGATCGGGCGCTTTCTTGGTTGGTGGGGCAGGCAAAACGGTAAAAAAATGCGCGTGGCAATCGGCAAGGATACCAGGCTTTCCTGTTATATGCTGGAATATGCCGTTTCGGCAGGGCTTGTGGCATCGGGGGCAGATGTATATTTGCTGCATGTAACGACCACGCCCAATGTCTGCTTTACTGTTGCTTTAGAGCAGTTTGATATGGGCGTCATGATCTCTGCCAGCCACAATCCTTATCATGATAATGGTATAAAGCTGATCGGTAAAAACGGTGCTAAGGCAGATGATGCTATGACTGATCAAATAGAGCGATATCTTGAGGGGGATCTTCTGGCGCTTGGTGTGCAGGATGACGATCTTCCGTTTGCCACGGGCACCGATATTGGAAAGATCGTGGATCATGAGGCTGCAAGAATACGGTATGTACAACATCTTGTTTCCTGTGTGGATCGTGAGTTTCACGATTTTCGCATTGGTCTTGACTGCGCCAACGGTGCTGCATCCTCCATTGCCCCCGCGGTATTTACAGCATTGGGTGCTTTGGTGTATCCCATTCATACAAAGCCAAACGGCACCAACATCAACAGTAAGGCGGGCGCCCTTTATATGGAAAGTCTGGTGCAGCACGTGCGTTCAAATGGGCTTGACGTGGGGTTTGCGTTTGACGGTGACGGTGATCGCTGTATCGCTGTTGATGCTGCGGGAGAGGTGGTAAACGGAGATGGAATACTCTATTTGCTTGCCAAGCATCTGCAAGGGCGCGCAAGGCTTGCAAAAAACACGGTTGCCACTACGGTAATGTCTAATTTGGGGCTTTACAAAGCGCTTGCGGAAAGTGGTATTTCCTATGTAAAAACTGCAGTTGGAGATCGCTTTGTGTATGAATGCATGCAGCAAAACGGCTTTTCCTTAGGCGGTGAGCAGGCGGGGCACGTTATTTTGTCACAGTATGCCACCACGGGCGATGGAATTCTGACAGCGCTCAAAATCATGGAGGTGATGGCTTGCGAGTCAAAGACCTTGGCAGAACTTGTCGCCCCTGTTCACATGCTGCCGCAGGTCACAAAAAATCTGCCAGTAACAGACAAGAGCGCAGTGTGCAAAAGCAGTAAAGTAACAGCGGCAGTTGATGTGATGCGCGAGCGCTTGGGGGATAACGGACGTGTGCTGCTGCGCGCAAGCGGCACCGAGCCCGTTGTGCGTATTATGGTGGAGGCTATAAGTGAGGAGATCTGTCGCCTTGCGGTGGATGAGATTGCCGCCGCCATCAAGCAAACGGGTCTTTGCCTGTCTTAAATGTACAAAAGATAAAAAATGTGCCGAACAACGTTGCAATACGGTTGTTCGGCACATTTTGCGTTTAAAATCACTTTGTTTTTTTGTGAGGGCTGCGGAGTGTGAATTTCACAGTCGCATAAAGTATGAAATAACCAATAAAACAGGGAAGCAGTACAAGTAAAAACAAATAGAGAAGAGTGATGGGCAGATCGGAAATGTGATAAGTAAAACCGAGCATGGAATACGCAATTTCCGAAGCGATAAAGGAAAGCGCGCGAATGCCTGCAATCATACCGATGATAATATAAACGATTTTTTGTAAAGGGTTTTCACGGTCGAAAAACTTGGTAAAGGGCAGTGGCATGGGCTCGCTTTTTGGTTCTTGGCCTAAGATGAGGGCCGCATGCTCTCTTTCCTTTTTGAGTTTTGCCTGTGTCACCACATACTTGTGCGTGAGAAAAATAAGGAGTGCGCAGGGAATGAGTTCAAGGAGAAGTGAAATAATATAACTGCCGTAATTCAGCGTGACGTCAAGTGAGCCGTGCACGACCGAAAGCGCCAGCACAGCACCAACGTACTTGAAGAGAAACGCACCGCCAAGCAACAGGAAAAGTGAGCGACAATCATTTGCATTTCCCGCCTTTTCTACACCGATGAGTAGAAATGCTAATACAAGGATCAGTGCAAAAATCTCAGTCCATTGCATGAAAAGATCTATGGCATCAAATAAAAGCGTGTCCATTAGCATAATATCGCATGAAACGATCTCATAAATGGGCACAAGCACCAGGGCATATAGCGCCATAATGGAAAAAGCAACAATAGATGCTGCTTTAAGAAAAGATTTTGTCATAAATACTCCTCTTAGTTCAATATACTGTTATCATAACATAAAGTCACTAAAATTGCAAACATTTTCTTTTAAATTTGCATATTTGGATTTTTGTGGCATAGGATAAAAGGAGTGGGAGGTGGTTTTATGCGATACAATACATTTTATGATCTCGAAAATTTTGCAGCCGCCACCAAGGAATTGTGTGGATCAAGCGGGATCAGATGCGATGTGACGGCACGTTCTATACTTGGTAGGGAGATCCCTGTTTTTACATTGGGAAGCGGAAAAAAAGCGGTTGTGTATGTTGGTGGAATTAAAGGAAATGAGGCACTTACTTCGTTTTTTTTGCTTGATTTTTTGCGTGACTGCATCAAACAATCTGAAAAACAGAGCAGAATATACGATATTACCGTTTCATACCTTTTGCGCGAGCGCCGTATCATTGTGATACCTATGCTCAATCCTGACGGTGTTGGCTATGCTACCGAGGGGGTAAGGGAGGACAATCCGCTTCGCGCACGCGTGCTGCAAATGAATGGAACGGAGGATTTCTCGGCGTGGCAAGCAAATGCGCGCGGTGTGGAGCTTTCACACAATTTTGATGCGGGTTTTCTTGCACATAAAAATCTTGAGCGCACGGCAGGAATTTTGAGTGGCGCACCGCAGGACTATAGCGGTGAATATCCCGAAAGTGAGCCCGAAACGGCGGCACTTTGCAGGCTCTTGCGTTTTCTTGGGGAAGATCTGCTTGGCTTGCTTGAATTTCACTTAGGGCAAGGGGAGATTACGTGCAACTGTAAGGATAACCTCTCGGCAAAAACCATGGCGGCAGGCCGTATTTTGGGGCGAGCCACGGGCTATCGCCTCATCGGTCCTGAAAAAGCAACACCGGAGGGCGGGCTTGCTGATTGGTGTATCGAAAAGCTTTCTCGCCCTGCTTATCGTGTGGATTGCGACGCTGCAAGATATACACCCGAAAAGGCACAAACTTGCCTTTTCGAAGCCCTGCGCCGCGCGCTGTATACCTTTCCGTTTATGCTGTAAACAATGAAAAGACCGACAGATAAACTGTCGGTCTTTTCATTTCAAATTGCCGGAACCGCATCAAGATAAGTTACAGTGCGGGCGTGCCTGCGTCAAACACATAGCCGCAAATGTCAACGGCATTGCGTCTTTGACGCTCTGCTGCTTTGAAGTATTACTTGCTTGGCGGATCAAAAAAATTGATCTGCTCGCCACCGCGTGTAACGTTGTGATAGGGAAGCCCTAAATGCTCGTAGGCAAGGCGTGTCACGCATCTGCCGCGCGGTGTGCGCGAAAGGAAGCCTATTTGCATGAGATACGGCTCGTATACGTCCTCAAGGGTGATCGCTTCCTCGCCGATCGTTGCGGCAAGCGTTTCAAGCCCCACAGGACCTCCGTCATAAAACTTAATAATGGTGGAGAGCATGCGGCGGTCGATGTTATCCAGCCCCAGCCCGTCGATCTCTAATTTTTGCAGTGCATAGTTTGCAATATCTGAGGAGATCTCGCCGTTGCCCTTGATCTGTGCAAAGTCGCGTACGCGCTTGAGTAAGCGATTGGCAATACGCGGCGTGCCGCGCGAGCGAGAGGCGATTTCGATTGCGCCGTCATCGGAAATGGGCAGCCCTAAAATATCGGCACTGCGCGTGACGATCTTTGCAAGCTCCTCGGGGGTGTACAGCTCGAGCTTTAGCATAACGCCAAAGCGGTCGCGAAGTGGGGTGCTTAATTGCCCCGCGCGTGTGGTAGCACCGATGAGGGTGAAGCGGGGGAGGTCGATGCGGATACTGCGCGCGGCAGGCCCTTTGCCAATGATAATATCGAGCGCATGATCCTCCATGGCAGGGTAAAGAATTTCCTCTACCGTGCGGGAAAGGCGATGGATCTCATCGATAAAAAGCACATCTCCCTCTGAAAGATTGGTCAGAAGCGCCGCAAGGTCACCTTGCTTTTCAATGGCAGGGCCCGAGGTCACACGGATGTTTACCCCCATTTCATTGGCAATAATGTTGGAAAGCGTGGTTTTACCAAGTCCGGGAGGGCCGTAGAGCAATACGTGATCAAGACTGTCACCGCGCTTTTTTGCCGCCTCAATATAAATTTTTAAATTTTCCTTTACCTTTTCCTGTCCCACATAATCGGTAAGCGATTGCGGGCGCAGGGACACCTCTCCTGTGTCTTCCTTGGTTTCGCCGGTGGAGAGGATGCGGTTTTCAAAATCAAAGTCATTTTCTGCGGTAAAGTCCATACCTAAATTAAAATCCATTTACGCTCTCCTTACATCAGTTTTTTCAGTGCGGCGCGAATAATATTTTCCACATCAAGCACAGCGGTGTCAATGCCGGAAAGTGCACTCAGCACCTCGGTGCGGCTGTAGCCAAGGACAAGCAGAGCCTCCTGCGCCTCGGCAACCTTATTATTTGTGCCGCTGACCTCGGGTGCGGGCATTGCCGCAACGGCGCCCTCAAAGGCAGAGGGCAGGGGTGTGCCGGCTGCCATTTTGTCGTGCAACTCAAGAATGATACGCGCGGCAGTTTTGGGGCCAATGCCATTGGCGCGCGCAATGGTCTTTTTATCCTCAGTACAAACGGCAAATGCAAATTTTTCGGGAGTGAAGGCGGAAAGGATAGCCATTGCGGCTTTTGGGCCCACACCCGAAACTGTAATGAGCAGGCGGAAGGTTTCAAGCTCGCTCTCATCATAGAAGCCAAAAAGCTCCATGTCATCCTCGCGCACGGCAAGATGCGTGTAAAGCTTGACGCATTCTCCCTTTGCGGCGGCAGGCGAAATTTTTTCGTAGGTGTTGCTGCTGACCGTTAATTTGAAGCCAACACCGCCCGCGTCTACCACGGCGATGCTTGGCATAAGTGCAGCTAAGGGACCACTGATGTAATGAAACATAAAACCTCCGTTTTTTTACTTGATTTTTATAAAAAAGCAAGTATTGTTCTTTTAAAAGCAAAAATAAGTTTTTATTTCAAGGGGGTTATTCCTGCGGCGGATTGGTTTTTTTGATGCTTTTTTCAAGCTTTAGGCGGTCAATATCCATGTCACGCCCGCAGCCCAGACACACCACGCGGCAC
>JAFVTV010000052.1 GCA_017502975.1 Clostridia bacterium
ACAAGGCAGGAAGGAAGCGTAAAAACGCAGTATGCTTTGCAGAGAGCATCTGTATTTGAACTGATTGTATGCCCAATGCGCCTCACCGAAAAGCGATTGGCAATCGAACATCTGACAGTCAAACTTGCCGTCATCATTCGCGCTGTATCCGACATATACGGGACCGGAGCCATCGTATGGGTTATCTCTCTTTTGATTATGTTCGTAAACGGTTACCGTCGCAAGCCATCTTCCAGCATCGGGACGCTCGGGCGGTTGCTTAGGCGTATGCTCTAAATCGGGGCGGCTCTTGCGCAAAACATCATGTAACATTTGATTCATCACAAACAAAAGCATCGTTGCTTTTTGCTTGTTGGACATCTCCGCAAAGTCATCACGTTGTGTCAGAGGTTCAAGGTGTTTCCAAACGATCTCCCATACCTGAGACGCATATTTATCGGCAAGCTTTTCTTGAGCGGGGATATCTCCAAAGGCATCCTCATATCTTTGCACGAAGCAGCGGGTATATACAAGCCCTCCCGAAGTTCTGCCCATCAGCTCACCTTGAATCAAAACATCAATGATAGGCTCAATATATGCGCTGGGCATACCCATCGTATCGGCAATACCACGCACCGAAACGGGATTTTCATATGCCAAATTCAAAATATTAGCTTCAATATCCGAGCGCATGAGCGAGAACGGCTCTCCATTAAGCCCACCGTTACCCCATATACCAATGGAGGCGGTTTTAGGTTCATAACTGATCTGCGAATACTTTTCCATATTTTCAAGTCCCTCTTTGATCTGATCTCGCGCCGTTGAAAGACGGGATAATACCGTTCCGCGCGGAATACCAAGCTCTTTTGAAATCTGTTCAACCGTTTGTCCGTGAACGTAGTGGCGCACCGTTACCTCGCGATAAATACGAATGAGGCGACCGATCTCGCGGCGTACCGATTCGTATTCCTCGGTCTTGCGCTCAGCTTCTTCTTTTTCCTCGAATTCGTTGTAGGTCTCGCTGATAACGCCATCAGAATATTCTACCAGCCCCGCCTTATACTTTTCACGAAGCCATGCATTGTGCTTGTTCTTGAGAACAGCAGACAAAAAGCCTTTTGGGTATTCGATGCTTTCGCCCTTGCTGATTTTCACAATCAAAACCGTAAGCGTGTCCTGTACCAAGTTATCAATGTCCGGGCAATCGTTATATTGCTTTTCAGCAATACGATAGAGATATTCCAAAAAATCGCCGCACTGCTTCTCAAAATCCTTGTCAAATCCGATCATAGAGGTTCCTCCTTTCTGCCATCATCGGCTGTTTTCACCCTATTAGTTGCAGAAAAACATGTTTGATTCGCTGTTTTAATAAAATTATATCATAGAATTGTGAATTAGTCTATAACAAAAATGCCGAGAGCGACCAAAGGGTTACTCTTGGATATTTAATCTTCGCTTAATTAATATTCTAAAATTTCATTTAATAGTTTTTGATACAGTTCCGGCAATGAGATTATCATCAATTTATACCACGTTTCTTTGGTGAATTTGCCATTTTCGATACACCAAATTTTATAGTGCAATTCTCGTGTTGCGGTATATTGATCAATTGGTAATCCATTCTGGCTGTCTGAATATTTTTGTAAATATACATCGCCATCATATTGATCCTTTGTATAATCAATATGTGTGAAAATATCAGTTTGAGGATAATACATACCATGCAAAAATGTGGTAATTACACATGCTGAGACACTATTTTTATGTGGCAGTGTTTCAATCTCTATATGCAAGAAATTCTCGCCTGTAGTTTGATCCACGTCTTGTTTTATTACCATAAGCAATTCATTTAAAGTGAGGAAACAAGGAAGTGTTTTGAGAAAAACGATACGCTGGTTGAGCTCTTAAATTCAAATGGCGAGTTGATGTATTCTTTTGATACCAGATTAGATTATCAAAATTTATCGCAATTTTTGTTAGAGCTTGTATCAGCTTTATTACAAATTATATTCATTCTAATTAAACAACACCCAAGAACATACCCACAACCGAAGAAATTGAATACATGGCTAATAGTTCGGACATTTAATCGTCCGCTTCACCAAAAGCAAAAGACCACCCCGATCGGGGTGGTCTTTTGCTTTTGGTGACCCATGGTGCGAATCGACGAGGCGCGCCGCAAACAATAACCCCCTCGAACTTTAACTGTTTGTGGCGGCGCGCAGGAGTTCGCATCCCCCGCCCGAAGATCGGGGTGCGCCTTACTGTGCAAGGCATACACCAGGCGCAGGGCGTGGGTATATTCGCGCGCAATGCGCGAAATTCTCTGTTCACCCCCAATCGGGGGTGCTTTTCTTTTTACAAGTTTTAATCCACGATCAAACAATACGGTTCCTTTTTTCGCCCACGTAAAAGGCTTTTATGTTTTCCGCCACGACAGCCACGCATCGCTCTCGCGCCTCAAAGGCGCCCCACGCCATATGGGGGGTAAGGCAAACGTTTTCGCGGTTCATAATGCGACAATAGGGATGGTCGGCAGTAAGGGGTTCCCTCTCAAATACATCAATGCCAAGTCCGCCAAGATGCCCCCCTTCGATCGCCTCGGCAAGCGCTGTCTCATCGGCAACCGCACCGCGCGCGACATTGATGAAGATCGCACCCTTTTTCATGGCGCGTATGCGCTCCTTTGTAATCATGCCGCGCGTTTGATCGGTCAGGGGCACGTGAAGCGAAATGATATCCGATTCACGGCAAAGCGTATCAAGATCAACACCTTCAAACTCGGTTTCGGGCTGCTTGCGGCACATCAGCACACGGCAACCCATGGCTCTTGCCACCTCTGCCACACGCCTGCCGATACCGCCGCCCCCAACCACGCCCCAAGTGAGCGAGGATATTTCGTGATACACGGGCACAAGGCAATTTGCCACGCCCCCGGCGGTATAAGCGCCGCTTGTAACGTGCGCACGGTAAGCAAACAAATGAGTGGCAAGCGAGAGCGCCATAGCAAGCGTGACCTGTGCCACGCTATCGGTAGAATAGGCGGGCACGTTGCAGACCGCGATGCCGCGTGACACGCAGTAGGCAACATCAACATTATCATATCCCGTGGCAGTAACGCAAATAACCTTTAGTTTTTTTGCACCGTCAAGGGTCATTTCATTCATTTTAAGCTTGTTGACCACGGCAACGTCAGCATCGGCAAGACGCGCGGAGATCTCTCCCACATCGGTCCTTTCATACACCGTCATCTCTCCAAGCACCCCTATGGGTGAAAGATCAATATCCGCACCAAGCGTTGCGGCGTCAAGTATCACAATTTTCATAACCGCCTCCTAAAACTTCAGCACCATGCGGTACTTGTGCAAGATATCCACGGGGCAATAGGAGAGCTTTGCCTGGCGCAGCCCCTCATCCCCTGCATCGTCCTCACGATTGACAAATTGAAATTCCCTTTTTTGCAGCTGCTCACGCACAAAACGGTAATTGATATACTGATACACACCCTTAAAGCGGCGGTCTGCCTTTTCCACATGCACCAAAAGCGTGTTATCGATATGCTCAGCCACGGTAAATGCAACAAGTTGACCGTCCACACGCAAAAGCCCACCGATTGCCGGCAAATTGCCGTATTCGGCAAGAATTTGGAGCACGCGCTCGTTCTCATAATTTTTATCTGCGTTTTCCCTATCTTCCTGCATAAAGTTCTGCATAAATGCCACTACGTCGGCAAGATTTTCCGCAGTGATATCCTCATACGTGTGCATGGGATACAAACGCTCAAATTGATGCACGAGGTTGCGCTTTTTGTTGTATCGATGCCCTTGCAGAGTTGCCAGATCGTTGGCGTTATAAATATAGTCCGCCCAGCGGCGCGAGGTTCCCTTTTCCACTACCTGATACGCACGCTCTATTTGCTCTGTGGCATGCGCAGGAACGGCAGAAAGCGCAATCTCAGCTTCGCCGAGCGAAGCAAGGCGCGAGATATGCGTTGCAAGCCCAGCCTCTCCCATACCAAGCGGCGGATAATAAGAAATACCGTGCTTGCCGTTGCGGCGCAAAAACAGCACGTCATCATCGATTGCGTATTCTGTGCCAAGAAGCGCCCCCCACATATGGAGATACAGTATGCTGTGATCAGCAATCATAGCTTTTTTCTTAGCAAAATAGGGCGCGATCAAGCCAAGATCGGCAGTAGTTACCTTTTTAAAATTCAAACGGCAGGCTGTAAGCATGAAAACCTCTTTCATATAATACATTGCATATAGTATATCACACAGCGCTGTCAAAATCAACACAAAAGCAAAAAAGCGCGGCATTTCAAACGGGTTTTGCGCACGGATGTATTTAGATATTGAAATTATAACAATTATGTGCTATAATATACTATAAACTTTGCAGCATGCGACCTTATACGGCTGCAAAAGAAAGGTTTATCAAACAGTATGAACATTATTATCGTGGGCGGTGGAACAGTAGGCTCCGCTATTTGCGCACAGCTTGCCCGTGAAAATCATGACATTACCGTGGTAGATGAAAACGCCGCCGCGCTTTCCGAAATCGCTAACAGCTGCGATGTTTTTGGCGTTGTGGGTAACGGTGCAGAAATTTCGATCCTGCGCAAGGCGCGTGCCGACAAGGCAGATCTTCTCATTGCGGTTTCTGCAAAGGATGAAACCAATATTCTGTGCTGCGCTGCCGCACGCAAGCTTGGCACCAAGCATACCGTGGCGCGCGTGCGCAATCCCGAATATTCGGAGCTGATGCAGCTTTTGCAAAGCGACATGAATCTTTCTTTTACCATCAATCCCGAGCTTGCAGCAGCAAACGAGATCTATCGCTTGCTCCGCTTCCCTTCCGCTGCCAAGATCAATACGTTTTGTCGCGACAAGGTAGAACTTGCCGAATTCGTGATTGAGGAAAGTTCACCGTTTTGCGGCATTACGTTAAATGATCTGCGCCGCAAGTTAAACATTAAATTTCTGGTGTGCGGTGTGCTTCGCGAGGGGCAAGCACATATCCCCTCCGGTCATTTCTCGCTTGAGGCGGGCGATACCGTTTGCGTAACCGCACCCGATAAGGAGATCACCAATCTTTTCAAAGCGATGGGAGTTTACAAAACGCCCATCAAAAACGTGTTGATCGCGGGCGGTGGGCGCACCACCTATTATTTGCAGGACATGCTGCAAAATGCCAAGATCAATTCAACTATTATTGAAAAAGATGAGGAGATCTGCCATGGGCTTGCCGCAGATTACAGCTGCACCGTGATCTGTGATGACAGTTCGCGTCAGGAGACCCTGCTTGAGGCAGGCATAAAAAAGGCGGATGCCTTTCTTGCCCTCTCGGACGTTGATGAGGAAAACGCCATCATTTCGATGTACGCTAAATCCTTGGGGCTTGACAAGATCATTACCATGATCAGCCGTATCTCCTATATAGATTTCTTTAAGAGTGCGGGGCTTGAGAGCATCGTTTCTCCCAAATCCTCTACCGTTTCGGACATCGTGCGGTACGTGCGCTCCATGACGAGTGCGGGCGAAGCCTCGGACATTGAGGCACTTCACAAGATTCTCAACGACAGTGTTGAAGCGCTTGAGTTTTCTATCAAAAGCAACATTGAGGGCGTAACTGATATCCCCTTAAAGCAATTAAAACCCCGTGCGGGTGTGCTGATTGCCTGCATTGTACGCGGAAATGACGTCATTATCCCCACAGGTGATGATGTGATCTCCAAAAACGACACCGTTATCGTGGTTACAAGCGGCAAGCGTACCGAGAGCATCAAAGATATTATTGCTTAAGTAAGAGAGTGTGCTATGAATTATCGAATGCTTGGATACCTATTTGGTGTCATTATGCTGATTGAGGCGGCCTTGATGACGCTGCCCATGATCGTTTCCCTGATCTTTGGGGAATCGCCCGTGCCCTTTCTTCTCACCGTTGCCGTGCTGATCGTCCTTTCCCTTCCGCTGATCTTCAGAAAGCCAAAGGATACGCGGATCTACGCGAAGGAAGGCTTTGTTACTGCGGCGGGGGCTTGGGTGTTACTTTCCCTGTTCGGTGCTCTCCCCTTCTTCTTCAGTGGGGCGATCCCAAACTATATCGATGCATTTTTTGAAACCGTATCGGGCTTTACCACCACGGGCGCCTCTATCTTAACCGAGGTAGAGAGCCTGCCAAAGGGTATTTTGTTCTGGAGAAGCTTTACACACTGGGTGGGCGGCATGGGTGTGCTTGTATTTATGCTTGCCATTTTGCCCGCCGACAACGGACAGGCGATGCACCTGCTGCGCGCAGAGGTGCCGGGTCCCACCAAGGACAAGATCGTGCCCAAGATGCGCCAAACAGCACTCATTCTCTACGGCATCTACATGTGCTTGACGCTGATTCTGATATTTCTTCTCCTATTGACGAAAATGCCGCTTTACGACTCGATCGTCAATGCCTTTGCCACAGCAGGCACGGGCGGATTTTCGGTCAAGAACGCCTCGATCGGTGCTTATAACAACCCTGCCGCGGAGTGGATCATTGGCATTTTTATGATCGTGTTCGGCGTCAACTTTAACATCTACTTTTTGCTTTTGGTTAAACGCTTTAAGGATGTCCTCAAAAACGAGGAGTTGCGTCTTTACCTTCTTATTTGTGCCCTCTCCACAATTGCTATCACCGCAAATATTTTTGATTATTTCGCAAGCACGGAAGATGCAATCCGCACCTCGTTTTTCCAGGTTTCCACAATCGTTTCTACTACAGGTTTTGCCACCACCGATTTTAATCTTTGGCCCTCTTTCTCAAAAACGATCCTGCTTTTACTGATGATTCTTGGTAGCTGTGCGGGCTCCACCGCAGGCGGCTTAAAGATCTCACGTGTGATCATCGCTGTAAAAAATATGTTCCGCAGCATCAAAAAAACAGTGCGCCCCCGTTCGGTAAACGTGGTACGTCTTGACGGCGATGCGATATCGGAAACAACACTTCACGCAACCGCCAATTACCTTTCCGTTTATTTTGCACTGACGGTGCTTACCACGCTATTGCTTTCCCTTGACGGGTTTGATCTTGAAACAAATCTCTCAGCCACACTTGCCTGCATCAACAATATCGGCCCCGGCCTTAGTGTCGTAGGTCCCACGGGAAATTACTCAGGCTTTTCCTATTTTTCAAAGCTGCTTTTATCCTTTGATATGTTGGCGGGAAGGCTTGAATTTATGCCCTTGCTCATTCTCTTTTCACCCCATATTTGGAAACGAAATTAAACCGATCCCCCTCGCTTAACCAAAGGAGCTTTTATGGATATCGTTGATGCACATTCCTCCGGATCCACGCTCTAAAGCTCCCCGCGGGTGGCGGCGGCTCTGCCGCCTATTCGCCGCGCCGCTTTTGGCGGCGCAAAAAGAATTGCTTTGCAATTCTTTCAACCACGCGGTGTCCCAATGGGCCACCGCTCCCACCAAACAAAGAGAGCACCGCGAATGCGGTGCTCTCTTTGTTTGGTGGGAGCGGGTGGATTCGGACCACCGAAGGCATTGCCAGCAGATTTACAGTCTGTCCCCTTTGGCCACTCGGGAACGCTCCCTTATAAAATTGTTTGATATCGGCGGCGGTTGCCGCCGCCGAACATCACTGGAGCTGGTGATCGGAGTCGAACCAACAACCTGCTGATTACAAATCAGCTGCTCTGCCATTGAGCCACACCAGCGAATTCGGAACGAGATAGATTATAACATGTTTTACCCTGCTTGTCAACCCCTTTTTTAAAAATATTTAAAATATTTAAAATTGTTGAAAAGGCCGTTTTTCCATCACCTTCACTTGCCCTCAATCCCTTCTCTTATCTTGACACTTATGCCACAATATGCTATAATGAATACTGTTCTCAACTACTGAAAAAGCATACTGAGATCCCTTTATTACAATGAAAGGAAATACATAAATTGATTATTCAAAATATTGGAGTGATCGGTTGCGGCAGATGGGGCAGCTTTATCGCCAAATATTTGGCTGACCTCGGCTTTCACGTCACGCTCTACGGCAGAGAAACCTCCCCACATATGCAAGCATTTCTCACCACGCGTTCAAACGGTCTGATGCGCCTGCCGGACAACGTCAGACTTTGCTGCGATTTGAAAGAAACACTAACCAATATTGACGTGCTCGTTATTTCCATCGGCTCTCAGGGGCTGCGCGCATTGTGCCGTGAGCTGCGTGCCGAGGGCTTTGACCGCGGCACTGCCGTGCTTTGCATGAAGGGGCTTGAGGTCGGTACAGGAAAGCGCCTTACCACAATTCTTGATGAGGAGCTTGGCGATACCGTTAAAACTGCCGTATGGCTTGGCCCCGGCCACGTACAGGCCTTTTGCGCGGGCATTCCCAACTGCATGGTGATCGATAGCAATGACGAGAGCATCAAGCGTGCGCTTGTAGATGCATTTTCGAGCACACTGATCCGCTTTTACTACGGGCAGGATCTCATTGGCAACGAGATCGGCGCGGCAGCAAAAAACGTGATCGGTATTGCCGCAGGACTGCTTGACGGCATAGCGCTTTCGCCCTTAAAGGGTGCTCTTATGTCGCGCGGCACAAGAGAGATCGCACGTCTGATCAAAGCCATTGGCAGTAACGAGCTTTCTGCCTATGGCCTATGCCACCTTGGCGACTATGAGGCTACCGTCTTTTCGCCCTACAGTCACAACCGCCGCTTTGGCGAGGCATTTGCCAAGGGCGAGCAATTCCCCAATCTTGCCGAAGGCTACTATACCGTTCGTGCGCTCAACACCCTAGGGGAGCAGACCGCAACCGAGTTGCCGATCTGCCGTACCATTGAAGATGTACTCTATCATAACAGACCCATAAAGCAAGCGCTTTTCTCGCTGTTTGAGCGCAGTATCAAAAATGAATTCTGATCTTATCAGGCGCTATGGCTTTCGCCATAGCGCCCTTTTTTATTTGTGTTCAAACACCCATTTGCCATCGATAAGAGCATATCTGCCCTCGCCCCAAGGTGCCGCCTCAAGCTGTTCCTCTAAAGGTGTCACCTCAGCTAGCGGATAATATCCGTTTGCCGCGGCAAAAATGGCATCGTTTTTGATGCGATTTGCAAAGTTAGAGATTACCTTGCCCTTGGCCGTCACACCTGAAGCGGGGGGTGATACGGGAACATTGTTCCTGATGATATATCTGTTCATGCTCACACCTCCTGCAAGATCAGCCTGCCACCAAATCCCGCTACATCCAGCCCTTCTCCAAACATTTCATACGTTGCATGATTGACGCCGTCTTGGATTCCGTAATCCCCACCCACACGCAAAAAGCGTATGCCCGCTTTGCTCCAACTTGGGTAAACACCCACGGTAGCAGCAAAACAATATTGCGGATTCTGGTAACGGAACTCTGCCGGGATTAAAAAAGACTCCTCTCCTGCCGTTGTAAAGGAAACGATATACGACCGCATAGATGTTAACAGATTTTTGGATTGATAGGTGTGCGGGATATACCCTTCATTTAACGTCCCGTCAAACTTGCTAACGTCACAGAGTTTATACGGATGCAGGATTCCTTTCTCTCCCGAAAAATCAAAAAGCACGTCACAGATAAACGAAGAGATGTTTCCCCAAGGGTTTTCCTTACCACGCCACACGATTGGACTGTAAAGATCCTCTCTTGCCTTGCCTGAACTGGCATTTGTAACAAGTGTGAGAGCCTGACCGGTCACCTCCGGCATTTCGTACACAAGAAAATCCTCATGCTCTATCAAAAAGGATTCCATATCATCTATCTCAAAATCAAGATAATATCCAAAATCATCTTCTTGTGTTTGAGCGATTGACAGTAACTTGAGATTGGTAAATGTTGGACTTTCATTTTTGCTACCAACGATACGGTACATTTTTCCGACCTCAAAATCCGAAGGGTCTTCTGCATAAAAGCCCTTTTCACAGTAATCCTCTTCAAAGTTTACCATCACCGGCAATTCACCCTTGGCAACACCGTGCATGACACCCTGCAGATTTCTTGTAGCAAATTCAACAAGCAGCAAAAGATAATCGGAAAACCAATCCGCCATTGTTTCGGTGTGTGCCGCGCCGTCATAAGTGCGCACCTTATTCATAAGTTCAACCGGCATGCACTCATAAGGAACCAGCCCCGCGCGGGAATGCGGCTTTCCGTCAGCGCCAATGCCGATTTCAAAGCAGGGACGGTATTCATAAGTCAAACCGTCCTTAAACATCGGCGCAAGCTTATAGCCCTCTTGAGGCATATCGGTAACGGACACAAATTTAGGGCCGTACAGTCCCTCAAATTCTATTTTGTACCAAAACGGATGACAGCGGTAGATCACCTCTCGGTTTTCCTCTGTGGGAGAAAAGGTGAAGCCCGGCTCTCCCTGCGCCACAAGATCGACCCAGCGCTGTGTAGCACTATCCCAAGTGGCGTTAAATATGGGGCGCTGAAAGATAGAGATCCTATCAAAATCATTGCGCACAACACCGTTGCCAACCGCAACGTTTGCCACCATATTGCGCGCAAGATCCTCTCTTACCCCGTCCGGTGATACACTGTCAAGATCAAAGGAAACCGACCACGCGTGCCTTCTGCGATTGATAGAAAGAAGATGCTTTTGCTTTACGTGCTCGGTCATTGTGCCTCACCCACACTTTCGTATTGCACAGTGCCGATCTGCCATTTCCCCGCAGGCTTTGAGTACGTACAGATCACGTCAAAATCCCCTACGGTGATTTCGGGTATCTTGCCGTCTGCAAAGAGCAGTGATGTCGCATCGCCCCAATCAATGGAAACGGCTCCCATAACACGCAAGGGTGCGTGGCAGTAGATCAGGATCCAATTATCGCTATCGGTATCCTCGGGCACGGGCAAAACCAAGGACAGCGACTTCCAACCGTCACCCGAAGCATAGCTATCATCGGAAAGATCGAGCGCGTATTTGCGGTTGCAAAGCGGATAAAGACTATACTCACCGTTCTGTAATACAGGATCAAGTGCATAAACCTTTTCCTCGGCAAGCAGGCGGGCGGTAAGGCTTTCTCCGCCGTCATCATCTCCCGGCAACATTCCGTCCTCCGCAATAGATGCCACGACCTCTACCTCAAAGGGTGGAGTTGTGAGCTTGCCACCGGCGGCGTTGAACAAAGACACGTCACACTGCACGATACCGACCGCACGCAGTACCCATGCATTCAGCGGCAGCAGTAGCGTGCCGTCTGCACAGACCTCGCCCTCAAATGCACGGATCTCCCCTGCGGCATTTTTTACATTCAGCACTGCCCTAACGCTTTCCTCAACACTCATTGGCTCTCCGCAGGAAAGCAAATATACCTGCAAGAATCGCGTAGCACTGTCGCCCTGTCTTGCCACAACGGTCGCTATCGAATCGCGCTCAGCTACATCGAGCGTTATTTTACACATACATTGTGCCATAAAATTCCTCCTGTTATATTTTGCAATGCCGCCCCCCGGTTTGCCGATTGGCAAAAGCGGCTTTGCTGTGCTTATTATAACAGGCGAAGTGGGTTTTGTCGTTAACTGCAAAAAGAAAAGGGACTGTGCCGGGGCGCAGTCCCTTTCCTCATTACATATCAAAAAATGCGGTGCTTATGCTTTTCTAAAGCAAAAAGCAACAGCATGCCAAACACACCTACCGACAAAATTTCTCCAATACCCACCGTAACAAACAGGAATGGCAGGCTTTCGGTTACATCAACGTAAGCATACCGAATCACAAAGGGAATCATAACTGTGTTTGCTACAATAGGGGGAAGCGGTGCAAGATAGCGGTTGCGCCTGAGGCAACGTGTGCCAACCGCACCAATCAATGTAGCAAGCGTACCAAAGATAATATCAGGCAACGCAGCACCCGTTAAAAGATTGGCAAGCAAGCACCCCACCGTAACGCCAGGCACTGCGGCGGCAGTAAAATACGGCAGCACGCAAAGCGCCTCGGACAATCGGAGTTGAATGGCGCCCATACCCGACAGCCCCAAAAGAGCTGAGATCCAGGTTAAAGCAACATACAGCCCGGCGATCACGCCTGCACGGGTCAGATAGGTCATGTGACTTCTTGTGTTTTGTTTCATTTTTTATTCTCCTTAGTTTTGATTAAGGTGAGGATGGTTACGAACTCACCGTGGGAAACGAAAGTATTATTTGATGATGCCAAGCATCTCAAGTGCCTCGGTCACCTCGGCATACATATAAAGCGAGCCAAGTGAAAACAGCGGCTTTCCACTGACACTTGCGGCGGCAACAGCCGCCCCAACTGCGGCATCTGTGGTATCAAACCCCGTGGCGGGCACACCGTATGCCTGCCACACGGCGGCAAAATCAGCGGCAGGCAGGGCACGCGGATTGTTTGGCGTTAGTGTAAAGACCTCCTCGGCAAGCGGTGAGAGTGCCTCAACCATGCCGCGATAGTCCTTATCTGCCATCACAGCAGTAAGCAAAAGCACCTTTTGATTAGGGAAATAGGTGCGAATGCCCGCGGCGGCAGCCGCGATCCCCTCGGGATTGTGCGCCCCGTCACAGATGATCAAGGGCTTTTGTGACACCCGTTCAAAGCGCCCCCGCCACCTTACCTCGGCAATACCTTTGCGCAAGGTATCCTCATCCACCGAAATACCGCGTGTCGGCAAAACACTGAAAAGTGCCAACACGGTAGCAAGATTTTGCGGCTGATAGGTGCCAAGTAGAGGCAGATGCAAATTCTTATATCTGCCCCAATCGAGCACTGTGCCACTAAGATCTGTGCTTTTTACCGTCATGGGGGTATCCTCTGCCGCAACAAACAGTGCATCCGCTTCTTTTGCCGCCGCCTCGATCACCGCGCGCGCGGCGCTATTATCTCTACCACCAAATATCACAGGTGCATGGGGCTTAATAATGCCTGCCTTTTCCTTTGCAATCTTTTCGACGGTATCACCCAAAAACTCGGTATGATCAAGGGCAATACCCGTTATCACGGTGGCAAGCGGATTTTTTATCACATTGGTAGAATCAAGCCTTCCGCCCATTCCGGTTTCCAGCACCACAACGTCACACCCCATTTGCTTAAAATACAGCAATCCAATGGCGGTGATCAACTCAAACTCAGTAGGCGCATCCGCCATACTGTCGGCCATGGGCCTTACCGTAGCGGTTACTGCGGCAAGCATTTCATCCTCGATCGGCTTTCCGCAAAAGCAAATACGCTCATTAAAGGACTTGATATAGGGGGATACGAAAAGCCCTGTTCGATAGCCCGCCGCGCGCAGGATCGACTCGGTCATAGCAGAGGTCGAGCCCTTGCCGTTTGTGCCCGCAATGTGGATAAAACGAAGGTCGTTCTCCGGGTTGCCCAGCAACGAGAGCAATTCTGTAATGCGCGAAAGCCCCGGACGGCTTCCCTTCCACGCAACGGAATGAATATAATCAACAGCTTCACGGTACGTCATATTTTGCACATTTCCTTTATTTGTTTGGCAAAGGCACGGTTGCGCAGCAGCAGGTAAAGCACCAAGCACTCCGCCACACCCACGATCACATAATTTAAAAATCTCCAGCCAAGAAATTCAAGATACCCAAACTCGTATTTAGCAAGATACCATGCGGCAAGCCCTGCGGATTTGATGAGAACAGACCCAACAAGATGCGCAAGAGAAACCGACACCGCAACCTTAGCCAAAAGCGATTTTTTTACCACGTACCGCGCCAAAAGTCCGCTGACAAGTCCCACAGATGCGGCACCCAACGTGACGATAGGATTGATAGAGTAGCCGTAAAGCACGCACCCCAAAAGATCAGCAACCGTGCCTACAAGAGCACCCACAATAGGCCCCATGGAAATACCCGCCAGCAGCACGGGCAGATTTTCAAAGCTGATGCGTATAAATTCCTGAAACGGATGCGGAATTTGCAGAAATTTGCCAAGCACAAGGCTCATGGCGGCAAGGATAGCAGCAAAGCAAAGTCGCCTGAGGCTGCCAAAGCCCCTCACGCGTGTTTTGCCGCAGGAACGCGCCTCCGACGTCAAAATATCCGCTTCTTGGGGCAAGCCTTGCGCTTTGCCCTCACCCTGCTCACTCTTGTTTTGTTTTTCCATAAAAAACCTCCCTTCCCGAAATTCATTCGAAAAAGGAGAGAAAAATCACTCTTATTCAAACGAAGCGGGATGCAGAACCGTAGCCGCGGAAATCCTTCGCCCGATCGGCAACTCCCCGTCCCATCGGTACTTAACGCTACAGTTCTTACTCTTCAGATGCTTTTATTATAGTGCCGCCAAGCACAAATGTCAATACTTATATAAATTTTCTTGACAAAAAAGAGGCAGGATGCTACAATGACTTAGAACCAAAAGCAAAGGAGCAACTGCCATGATCTATGAAACGATTCAGTTGGGGGATTTTTCCGAGGCGACTCTTACCCCTATATGCTATTCCAACCCAAAGGAATTATCATTTCCCAAGCGCCGTGCGGTAATCGTGTGCCCGGGCGGCGGCTATAACCACCTTTCCCCACGAGAGGCGGAACCGATTGCGGCACAGTTTTTGGCAGCAGGCTTTGCAACCTTTATTTTGCGCTACGGTGTGGGAGAAAATGCGGCAAACTACCGCCCCTTAAAGCAGCTTGCGCTTGCCATTCGCCACGTGCGTGAAAACGCTCAAAAATACAGCGTTGACCCCGATTACGTTTTTGTGTGCGGCTTTTCTGCAGGCGGTCATCTTGCCGCATCTGCGGGCATTTTATGGAACGCCCCCGTGTTGGACGACATTGCGGCAGGTGCACAGCGTGAAATCGTACGCCCCACGGGTATGATTCTCTCTTACCCCGTTATCTCTGCAGGCAAAATAGCACACCGTGACAGCTTTTACAAGCTTTGCGGTAAGGAGGATCCAAGCGAAGCGGAGTTAAACGCATTTTCGCTTGAACGGCACGTAAGCGCTGACACCCCGCCCGCTTTTATCTGGCACACCTTTGCCGATCAAACCGTACCCGTGCAAAATAGCCTTTTGCTTGCCGAGGCAATGACCGAAGCGGGTGTACCGTTTGAGCTGCACGTTTTCCCGCAAGGGCGCCACGGCCTTGCGCTTTGCAATGAATTGACCGCCGTTGGCAAGCCCCAAAACATTGAGCCCCACACCGCGCAGTGGCTGGGCCTCGCGCTCCGTTGGGCAACAGATTTTACGCTATGATCATTACGTATAAAAAAGCGCACGCTTGCCCAACTTCTCATAAGGAAGTTGGGCAGTTTTATTCGCCTGCGGCGAGCTCTATTGCTTCGCAGAGATATTCGGCTTATGCCGAGTGGTATTCGCTTCGCGAGTTTATGGGCGAATAGAATATCACTGAAGCCGTAAGGCTTCAATATCACTATCGCGTCAGCGATAATATCACTCCGACGAAGTCGGAATATCACTCTTGTTTTCTCTGCCGATTTGTATTATAATGGGGTTACATCGTAGGGCGGGGGCTTGCTCCCGCCGTAACATAGGATCTAAGCCAACAAGGCGGCGGGAGTAAACCCCCACCCTACAAGGGGTATGGGCTTTGCCCTGTGCCTTTGTAA
>JAFVTV010000053.1 GCA_017502975.1 Clostridia bacterium
ATCTGCGATATACTTACCGAGAACCTTTTGGCGCGAAAAACGGATGGGGTAGGTACGCAGAAAATCATACCAGAGGTGCTTTTCTTCCTTGGTCATATTTTTTCGCAGCATTTTGGCAGTCGGAACAATGTCTTTATTATGTTTTCTCTGCATTACAATCCCTCCGTCACGCTTCGCGTGCCACCTCCCTTTACACAAGGGAGGCTTTTACAATCAACGCACCAGTACTATCGGAGAAGTGGATTTTGTTAAATATTTTACCACTATATTCGCAGCTTTTATTTATATTTCCGCTAACTCTTTGATAATTGATTTTAGTTCATGTGAAATATTATTTATAAAATAATCATTTATATTTTCTGTTTGTATAATTAAATCATCTAATTTATGGCAGTTGCTTAATGCACGGTAACCATTCATTAAAATCGATTTCAAATCTTGTAAGGTAACCTTATTACGGTAAACACCTAAGCTACTTAATTCACCTGTGCATACGCTTCCAAACTGAATGTAAAATGTACAAGAATCAGGTGCGTTATCAAGTGATTTCCGAAAGCCAATCAAATATCCTTTGGATTTGTTTGAATTATATCTATAGAACATTCCTGAATTGCCGCTTCTTTTATAACCATGCTGCGCTATTAACCGTGCAGAAAGTTCAACTATTTTCGCATAATACTCCTGTATGCTCATATCTTCTTCAAAATCGTTTTTAGCCATCTCGCATCTGTTCATATCCAATACCTCAATGCTCTAAATTCTTGTTCATCATTTAGCTTTGCATCAATTCTCGATTTTATTTAATAAACTTATATAACCTCGCTCTCACCCATATTATAGCACAAAAACCGCAGAAAATCAATCTGCGGTTTCTGCTTTTCCTGTCGGTAGGTAATGTACTCCCAAACTGTCCTTTAGGGTACAACCCTATTCGCGGCGCTTTTTTTATTAGAACATAAATATTTCTGTTTTTTTCACAAAAATCTGCCATACTATCATGTAGCACAAAAAACGGAGGTAGTTATGAGCAACGATGCAGTAACGGATAGCGGCAGAGCGCAAAGCAGCAAGCAATTTTACATTTTTTTGATGCTGACAGCCTCCCTTGCTATTTTTTTGGTTTGCGCGCTCCATCGGCGCACCCTGCCCTTTGCCGAGGGATGGTACACCTATTATGCCAAATGCATCAACAGCGGCGCGCTGCCCTACCGCGATTTTGAGTATCTCTATCCCCCCGTTTATATCTATACCGTTGCGCTTCTCACAAAAATTTTTGGCTACGACCTGATCGTTTTGCGCAGGCTTGGCATTCTCTTTTTTACGCTGATTGCCGTGGGACTTTACCTGTGCGCCGTCGAGATCGTAGGCAAAAAGCGCAGCTATATCGCCATGATCGCGGCGGTATGTGGTGCGTTTTATCTGCAATCCGAGGTGGTGCAGACCTTTTACGACTACGTGCGCATGATGGATGTGTTCGCCATATTCTCGCTTTATTTTCTTTTGCGCGCCGCCAAGCGCATGTGCGCAGGCTTGCCCTGCCGCAAGGCACTTTTTTGGTGCGGCGTGCTTTGCGGCATTTTCATCAATATCAAGCAAAACATCGGGCTTGTATTTTTTGCCTATGCGCTGGTTCTTACCGTTTATCTTGGCATATGGTGCAGGAAAAGCAAGCAGGCTATACTTTATAACACGCTTCTCCTTTTCTTGCCCGCCATGCTGCTCTTTGCTCTCATCGCCTTCGCGCTTTGGCAAAGCGGCTCACTTGTTGCCTATCTTAGCATGACGGGCGCCGCTGCCGCAGGCGCCAAGGGCGGCATATATGCCATTTTGTTTGGTTGGCTTTTTCACAACGGCACTGCCTTTTTGCACGCACTGCCCGTGGCGCTGCTTTTCCTTTTTGTCATCGTGGGGGCTTTTGTGTGGCTAAGGCTTCTCTCAAAGCAAGCACCCCACAGCACACAACCAAAGCACAATTATACCACCGAAACAGGGCTTATCTTTTTCCTTTTGCTTTCTCTCTCGCTATTTGCCGTTCTTCTTTTCGAGCCGCTTGGGCGTTGGCTTTTGCCAAGTGCCTTTCTTTCCACCTATGCGATCTTTTTGACCGTCACTCCCATTTTTGCGGCGTGCGGCGTGTGGGGGATCCTTGACATGCGCCGCGGCACAGACACCATGCGTGACGTGATGCCCTTTTTCGTGCTCTCGGGCGCATATTTTGCCATATCGTTTGGCTGCGGCAACTCGGGCGGGCTTGCCGAGGGGCAGGCATCATTTGGCATTCTGTTTCTCGTTTGCGCGCTTCTTTGTTTGTGCGAGTCATATCTCGCGGCATTTCACCACCTGCCGAAGGTGCGCACGGGTATACTGCTCGCACGCGGCGGCACGGTACTGCTCTGTGCTTTATTTGCCCTTTACAGCGCGGATAAAAAGCTGGTCTATCCCTACAACTGGTGGGGCATGCGCACGGAGTCTTATTGGGAATGCACCGCCTCGCTTGACCTGCCCCACACACAGGGGCTTGCCGTTTCCCCCCAAACAAAAGCGGTATATGAGGAGATCGTGCACGCCATTACCGCACATACCGCCGAAAGCGATCCCATTTTTTGTTTTCCGCAAATTCCCGTTTTTTACGTGCTGACTAACCGCCCTGACCCCGGCACCTTTACCAAGGTACAGTGGTTTGACGTGGCAAGCGACGATGCCGTGCTTGGGGATATCGAGCTGATACAAAAAGATCCCCCGAAAGCCATTCTCATCTATCACACGGCAGAGCACGCCTACACCTCGCACGAGCAGGCATTTCGCGGCGGCAACCCCTCCGGCACGCGCATCATGCGTGATTTTCTCCTTTCGTATGTTAAAACCGAGGGCTACCGCCTGCAGGGCACCTACCAAACGGGCGAAAACACCCTCACGCTTTGGCTCGCCCCCTAAAAATTAACCGCGCGGCGATTTACAAACAAAACGGTTTATGTTATACTGTAAGTAATTTCACTGCAAAGGGGGCACCGCCATGGAGGAGCTCAAAAAATATATCCCTATATATTTGCGCATCTGTCGCTCGCTTGCCCTATATTTTTCGTTTTTGGCGATCTTCGGCATCTCCTATCTGTTCTCGGGATTTGTAAAGCTCGCCGCTGCGGTCCTGCTCCCTCTCGTTTTTCACAGTACCGTACGCGTGTTTGGCGAAACCGACAAAAAGCTGGTCGAGCTTGCCCTTGCCTATCGCTCGGAAAAGGATATCCATCACTGCATGCCGCGCGAGATGCTGCGCCTCATTCTTACCTCAAGGGATCTTCTCCTTGAGCTTGGCATACTGCTCGCCCTGCCGATCATTTTTCCGATAGAGCTTGGCTTCAGCCCCTTTGCCGATCTTTTGTTTGGCGCCATCTCCTCGCGCACACTCAAAAAGCTGCTTACACTCGCAATCGTGCTGCCTGTGTTCTTTGGCCTTTGGCTGTTTGCGCGCTATTCCGCTTTCTTTTGGATCGCGTATCGGGAACGCAACGATAAAATACACTTTATTCAAGCGCTTATTGTAAAGCTTCTCGGCATTGGAATAGTTTACAATCTTGGCGCTCTTCTCATTATCTACAGTCTTGAGATATTTGCCACGGCATTTCGGGTTTTGCTGCTGTTTTTCAGCCTGTATTTTTGGCTGACACTGATCCTCGTGATCGCCATCGTTGCCTTTTTCCTGTCCTTCCGTTTCCTGCGCGGCTGCCGCATCCGCCGCAAATTCTTTAAGCGCTTAAAGGCGCTTTGCCATGAGATCGGCGCAACCCTCTCGCCCATAAAGCGCCCCTACCGCTCGCTGCTTTTCCTTCGCGATGAGGTCAATTTTACAGTGCAGTATAAGGAAAAAACATACCATTGCAAGTTGTTTTGCTCATTAAAGCGTCACACGCCCCTCTTTTTTTCACAAAACGGCATGATGCAATGCCTGCACAGCTTCCGCTTTCGGCGCGTAGAATACTTCCGCTACACCACGCAGTTTGACTTCTCCTTTGAGGCAGATGGGCGCAAATGCCTGATCGTTAACCCTGTGCCAAAGGAGCTCTATGCGGGCGATACAAGCTTTTACCGCGAGATCGACACGGGCGAGAGCGTTGGCGCGTATAAGATCTTTACCGCCACAGGGTTTCTCGGTGCGCTTTCGCGCAATGTCCTTGACCGCTGATACAAATAGGCAGTATTTGTCAGTTGCAAATTTTGCCAACCTGTGCTATCATAAAAATGTGCGTTTCTATTTTGATAAGGTAGGTTGACAGTATGAGGATCAAAATAAAGAACAAAAGCTACGAAGAGGTGCTGGCGCTTCCCGCCCATCACCACAAAAAGCCCTTAAAGCAACGCTTTTTTTGGCGTTTGCTTTTGCGCATTGTTTCTGCCCCCACGCTCATCGCCACCCACTTTACATACAAAAAAATCGGCATGGAGCGCCTTGGCAGGCGCGAGGCGGCGCTGTTTTTGATGAACCATTCAAGCTTTATCGACCTCAAAATGGCATCCGAGATGCTGCACCGCCGCCCCTACAACATCATTTGCACAACAGACGGATTTGTGGGCAAAAAACGCTTGATGCGCCTGCTCGGCTGTATTCCGACCAACAAATTTGTATCCGACTTAAACCTTGTGCGCGACATGATCTATGCCACCAAAAGGCTGAAAAGTTCGATCTTAATGTTCCCCGAGGCAGGGTATTCCTTTGACGGCACCGCAACCGTGCTGCCCGATCACCTTGGAAAATGTATCAAACTCCTCGGCGTGCCTGTGGTGGTGATCGAAACCAAGGGTGCCTTTGCGCGCGACCCCCTTTACAACAATTTGCAACTCCGCCACGTCAAGACCTCTGCCACCATGGAATATCTTTTATCCGCCGATGAGATAAAAGAGCTTTCTGCCGAGGAGATCAACCGCCGCATCGGCGAGAAATTCGCCTTTGACAACTTCCGCTGGCAGCAGGAAAATAAGGTCCGCATTGCCGAGCCCTTTCGCGCCGACTGCCTGAACCGTGTGCTCTACAAGTGCCCCCATTGCCAAACCGAGGGTCAAATGGAGGGCAAGGGCATCACACTCACCTGCCATGCCTGTGGCAAGGCATGGGAGCTTGACGAGTACGGCTATCTTGTCGCCCGTGAGGGCGAGGGCTACTTCTCCCACGTGCCCGATTGGTACCGCTGGGAGCGTGAATGTGTGCGGCGCGAGATCGATAACCGCACGTATTTACTCGAGCTCGACGTGGATATTTATATGCTGGCAGACACCAAGTGCCTGTACCGCGTAGGCGAGGGGCATCTTACGCATTCCATGGCAGGCTTTCATCTCACAGGGTGCGAGGGCAAGCTTGACTATACGCAGGATCCCATTCTCTCTTACACCCTGAATGCCGATTTTAATTGGTACGAGATCGGCGACGTCATTTCAATCGGCACCAACCGCGCGCTTTACTACTGCTTCCCCAAAAATGCGGGCGATTTTGCCGCCAAGGCACGCCTTGCAACCGAGGAGCTGTACAAAATCGCCCGCGAGGAACGAAAAAGCGCATACCGTGCGGCAATTTCCGCAAAAAAAGGATAACGTTAAGCGCAGCTTTTTGCACCGGCGCACAGTCGCAAACACCCTTTCGCGAACGATCTGTGAACCGAAAAAAAAGCACTGATGCTACATTTTTGTGTAGCATCAGTGCTTTTTTATTACTTGGAAATATAATTCTTTATTCCGTGTAGATCGTCAAGATCGACTTATCCAAAATAACCGTGTTATCCGCCACCTTTGCCGTCGTTTGCTCCGAAAACAGTCCGCGGTTGTTGGTATGGCGCACGTAGTAGGGGTGCGCCGAGGAGGAGATGTCCACGCGAAGACGCTCGCCCTTTTTCACCTGACCATCTCATCCTGTGCGCCAACAGCGCTGTGAGAGGCAATAACAGAATCCACCTCATCAATCGAGCTGATCGACATATCCCCCGACACGGTATTTTTAATCGCGCTGAGCGCATTGCCGTATTTCATGGCACGCACCACGTCATTTCCCGTCAGGAGCCCGTAAAGCACGCCCGCCACGTACGCGTCGCCACTGCCCACACGGTCAATGACCTCAATGCCCATGTAGTGCGGCTCCTCATAAAATTCACCGTTGTAATAAATTCTTGACCCGAAGTTATGCTTGGTGGGGCTTACCACCTCGCGACGTGTTGTTGCCACCAGTTTGCAGCCGTACTCATCGGCATAACTCTTCATAATTTCATCAAGCGTGCCCGTCTTTCTCATCATGCGCCGCGAGGTCTCCTCGGAAACAAACAGGATGTCCACCAGCGGCAATATGCCCGTTATCACCTCGCGTGCCTCCTCCTCGCTCCAGAGCGTGGCGCGGTAGTTGACGTCAAAGCTGATGGCAACGCCCTGTTCCTTCATTTTTCGCATCACGGCAAGCGTGGTTGCGCGAAGGGTTTTGCCGAGCGCAAGGGAGATTGAACTCACGTGAAACACGCGCGTTTTTTGGTAAATATCCTCAGGGATCTCGGAAATATCAAGCGAGCACACCGAGGCCCCCGCACGGTCGTACACCACAGCGGACTTGCGGGGATACACGCCGCTTTCATAGTAATAAATACCAAGGCGCTTATTTTCACTGTAATCCCATACCACGTAGTCGTCAGACACCGTGCCGTAACGAATTCTTCTGGCGATGTAGTGGCCCAACTTGTTTTTGGGCAGCTTTGTCACCACCGCCGCGCGAATGCCAAGATTAGCGGCGCCCGACGTTACGTTAAACTCCGACCCGCCGCAATTTTTTTCAAATATCTCACTTTGTGAGATCTTATCCTTGTCGGGGGGTGAAAGGCGCAGCATCACCTCGCCAAGACCAATGAGATCAAATTCCGCACTTTTTTTCATAAATTCCATATCGTAATACCAAAGCCATTGTACTGTCGGCTTCCTTTCCTAAAAGCGGAGCACACTCCGTTACCGCTATTATCTCATTTCGGGGGCTGTTTGTCAATGCATATTCTTACTTTAAGTAAGAATATTTCTGTTTTTTTACAAAAAAAGCGCTGCGCGATCTCGCCGTAAAATCCATTTCGTAAAATCTTGAATTTATCTATTTTTACAATTTTCTTATGCATCCTTCATAGCAATCCCCCCAAATGTTTGCTATAATTTTTTTGTAAAGAAACCAATTTTGGGGGGATCTGCGGCAAAATTTTGCCCCACCTGCCCCCGCCAATCAAAAACATATATTTTGGGAGGAATTCAAACATGAAAAAAGCAACAGACTTTCGTTACAACACCGGTGCTACCCGCGTGCCGTGGGCGGCAGTTGGTGAAAACTACAACACGGCTGACTTAATGGAGATCATTCGCTTCCTGATGCAGGGCGAGGGCGAGGCATACGATAACGCTATCGCCGCCGTTTATGAGCAGGTAAAAAAGCTTGGCGAGGTGGCAACCCCTCCCGGTAAGCTTTCCCTTGCCTCTCAGGTTGAGGCAGCAGAGGAAGCCTGCAACGAGTACCTTGGTACTACCACCAGCACGTTTGTCACAAACGCAACCTCCGGCTTTGAGATCGCGTACAAATACGCAAACCTCAAGGCAGGCGATGAGGTCATCGTGCCCGCTATCACCTTCGTCGCTACCATGGCATACCCCTTGGCGATCGGCTGCAAGCTCGTGTTTGCCGACGTTGATCCCCGTACCATCAATATGGATCCCGCGGATGTGGCAAGAAAGATCACCGATAAGACCAAGATGATCGTTCCCGTACATATCGGCGGCTACCCCGTAGACCTTGACCCCATTATGGAGCTTGCCAAAAAGCACGACATTCTTGTGCTTGAGGATGCCGCGCACGCCTTTGGCGCGATGTACAAGGGTCGCAAGATCGGTACGATCGGTGACTTCGCAGCCTTCAGCTTCCACGAGGTAAAGAACATTACCTCCTTTGGTGAGGGCGGTATTGCCACCACCAACATCCCTGATTTCGGCAACGACATGAAGCGCGCACGCTTCCTCGGTCTTGACTTCTCCGCACCCATCAAGAATTGGCTTTACAATATCACCCCCATCAGAGGCAAGGAAAAGCCCTTTGTTGCGGCAAACTACTCTACCACCGAGATCCAGGGTCTTGGTCTGAAGCTTCAAGTCGCCCGTAACGAGGAGATCATCGAGGCACGTCGCAAGGCTGCCGCATACCTCAACAGCCGTCTTGCAGGCAATGACGCCATCATTCCGCAGGATCTTGGCAACGACGACATCAAGCCCACCTTCCACCTGTACCTGTTGCAGATCGACCCCCAAAAGGCAGGCGGCGACGTACAAGTTCTTAAGAAAAAACTTGAGGAGAAGGGCGTTACCAACATTCCCCACTTCGGCCCGCTTTACCGCTTCAAGGTCGTAGCAGACATGGGATACGATGCTGACGAGATCGCAAAGACCTGCCCTGTTTGTGAGGAAGTGTTCTACAAGAGATTTACTCACCTGCCCCTGTACGGCCTTTCCGATGAACAGCTTGAGTACATGGCAGATGCTATTCTTGAGTCTGTTGCCGAAATGCAGGCAGGCAAGTAAGAAAAGGAGCGCTTAAATGAAAAAGATCAAATGGGGTATTATTGGCTGCGGCGGTATTGCCGACCGCAGAACCCTGCCCGGCATGATGCTGGCAAAGAACGCCGTGCCTGTCGCCGTAATGGATGCCGATCTTGCGGTTGCCGAGCGCGTAAAGGAAAAGTATGGCGCAAGCTATGCCTTTGATAATTACGAGGCAGTTTTGGCACTGGATGAGATCGATGCCGTTTACATCGCCTCCCCCGTGTTTGCACACAAGGAGCAGGCACTTGCGGCGGTAAAGGCAAAAAAGCACATTCTCCTCGAAAAACCCCTAGGGCTCACCCTTGCGGATTCCCTTGAGATCATTGAGGCATGCGAGGCAGCCGGCGTAAAGCTGGGGGTCGGCCTCATGATGCGCTACCATGCTTACCACCAGGAAATCAAAAAGATCATTGCCGAGGGTAAGATCGGCGAGATCGTATCTATGCGTGCACAGTTCACCTGCTGGTATCCCAAAATGGAAAACGCATGGCGTCAGGACAAGAGCCTGTCGGGCGGCGGTGCGCTGATGGATATGGGCATCCACTGCATCGACCTTTTGCAGTACATTTCGGGGCTGAATGCCGTGGAATGCACGGGCTACGCACACAATCAGACCTTCGGCTACAACGTAGATGACTCTGCTGCCGTTGTCATGAAAATGGAAAACGGCGCCCTTGCCTTTGTTGACAGCAACTTTAACATTCCCGATGCCGCCGCAAAATGTCCGCTTGAATTTTACGGCACCAAGGGCAGCATCATTGCCACGGGGACCCTGGGGCAGGATGAGGCAGGCACGGTTGAGGTGCTGACCGCCGGCGATGACACAGAGTACGACGCTCAGCAGCAAAGAAGCCTTGTGAAGGCAGAAAACCTCAGCGTTACCTTTGGCAACATGTACACCAAGGAGATCGAGGCGTTTTCCAATGCGATCATCAACGACACCGAGCCGCCCGTGAGTGGCAAAAACACCATTCTCGTACAGCGCATTATCGATGCTATTTATCAAAATGGCGGCGGAAAGCTGTAAAATCAAAAAACATAAAAAAAGTGGAGAACGCTATGCGTTCTCCACTTTTTTATATCAGATCCACCCAAGAGATTTTGTGAGTGTAATCGCAACAAACATGGTAAAGAGCGAAAGGAGCGTGCCAAGCGTGATGATCTCGCCCGCGAGCTCGTAATCCGCCTCATAGTTTCTTGCCATTGCATAGCTTGAAACCGCGTTGGGCGTGGCAAACACGGCGACAAGGATCGCCATTTCAAGGCGCCCAAAGCCAAGAAGGACCGAAACGGGTATCATGATCGCGGGGATCTGCACGATCTTGCCGACTACCGCACACAAAGATACCTTAACGTTTCGGAGCATATTGCCAAACTTAAGGTCGCCACCCAGCACAAGAAAAGCAAGAGGTGTCGCCGCCGATTTGATGTTAAACAGAGTCGTGTCCAGCATCACAGGCAGCTCAAAGCCGATACTGTTGCGAATGAGCGAGAAAACAAGACCCGAAACACCGCCGATGACAAGAGGGTTTTTAATGATTCCCACCAATGCAGATTTTAAGCTCTTATTTTCAGCATCGCTAAACTCGTAAAGGGAAATGACCGACAGCATATTGATCATCGGCACGTAAAACGATGCCACCACAGCCGCCAGCACCGCACCCGCATCACCGCCAATGCTCAGCCCAAGCGGTACGCCAAATAACAGGAAATTCGAACGGAACGTGCCCTGTATCAACACGCCGCGGCGCTTGTTGTCCTTCACAAGCAGCGGAACAAGCAAAAACAGAAGCCCACAGATCGCGCAAGCGCATACGCAAACGTAAATGATCAGCTTGCCGTTAAAAACCTCAAAAATGTTTGCGGTTGCTACGTTGTAAAACAGCAACACAGGCAACAAACATTTGAAGCAAAGATCGTTTGCAATTTTCAAAAAATGCCCGTCCCACAATTTAACGCGCGTGAGCGCATAACCGAGCATAATAAGCAAAAAAATGGGGATGACAACGTTGGCGGAAAACAGTAGATCTTGGAGCATGAGTAAAGGCCTCTTTTTTGCACAGAATGTCCTCATTATACACCCACACGGTATCAAAAACAATAGAAAATGCGAAAAAAATCAAATTCTCAAAATCCGTCAAAATCCTGCAAATTTCTCTCACGTTTTTGTGAATTTTGTTCACCCGACAGCAAAAAAAAGACCAGCCCTCGGGCTGGTCTTTTTTGTAGGTTATTGGTTCTTTTTATAGTACTCAAATCGGCTGATGAGATAGTGCCCCACCCTTGCCATAAAGGCAAGCCCATCAGGCCGCAGCTCTTGGGGAACATCCTTGATAAAACCCGATGCCTCATAATTAAAATTACCCTCATAGCCGATATCGGCAAGCGCCTTCATCACGCTTTCCCACTCGATCTTGCCGTAATAGGGCAAGGTATGCTCGTCGGCAGCACCCATATTATCGTGAATATGCAAACAGCCCTTCACGAGGCGATGCCCAAGAGTTCGGATCGCTGTGGCAGGGTCAACGCCGTGCAAAAAGCAATGGCCGACGTCAAGACAAATCGTGAAGGCAGGGTGATTCAGCTCATCGTAAAGGCGGCAAAGCGCATCGGGCATATTGGTCACCGCAGCACGTCTTAAATTTTCTATCGCGATCTTGATGCCAAATTCCTTGGCATAAGGAATGAGCCGACGGTAAAAACTAAGATTGCATTGATACATTTTTTCAAAATTCCCATCAACGGTGCAATCAAGGTGTGTACACGGATGCACCACGATCATCGGTGCGCCAAGGTCGGCGGCATTTTGCATGCCCTGTACGATCTCCTCAAAGCGCCTCGCAGTCCGCTCCTCGTCATCAAGAAAACTCGGAGGGTATACCGCATGCGCTTGGCAAATTGCAATGCCCTTTTCTCTTGCGCAATTACCGAGCTCGCGATAAAACGCCCTGTCGTGCTCTGCGGTATAAAATTCGGGGATATCATTGTTAAAATCAACTCCCTCGAAGCCCGCCTTCGCAAATACGTCTAGCATACCTCTCACGCCAAATATATCGTGAACCCTTATCATATTTGCAGAAAGTAACATCGCATACTCCTTTGTTGCTTCGTTTTATACCCCCATTATAGCACGAGCCACCACCCGAAACAAGGTAAAAAAGATAAACGATTTATAAAAATCAAAAACCGCCCGCGGCGATCTTTAACAAAAGCCTTCCCCTTGAGGGGAAGGTGTCTTGCAAAGCAAGACGGATGAGGTGTAGGGTGCTCAGCACCCGTTGGCTCAAGTAAAAAACCGCCCACGGCGGTTTTTGCTTATTCCTTGCTGATCACCTTTTTTTGCCACGATCTTTTCTGGCAATGGGGGCATTTCATATAGCGCGTTCTGCCCGCGTGCATCGCGCGTTGCATCGCCCGATAGGTCGGCACGTATTTGTGCCCACAATGACGGCACTCGTAATACCCTGCAACCTGCTCGATACGCACGGTAAAGAAAAAGCCGACAAAGGCGGGCAAAAACCCCGAGAAGCAAATCAGCACGCGCTTCCACTCCTCGATAGGCAAAAACGCCGCTATGAATATCGGCACAAACAACACAATGCAGGAGAAAATGCCCACCACCCACTCAAGCATGAGCAGGTGCTTGTCGCTTTGCTCCTTCTCCTTCACAACCTCAAGCAGTCGTTTTTCCAGTTCTTTGCCGTAGTTATCCACAGATACAACCTCCCCACATAACAAATCGTTCACACTGATCGAAAGGATCGCACACAACTCCAGCATAATGGCGGCATCGGGCAATGTCCTGCCCGTTTCCCACTTGGATACGGCTCTGTCTGTGATGCTCAGTTTTTCGGCGAGCTGCATTTGCGTCAGTCCCGCATTTTTTCTCCGTTCAGCAATAAATCTGCCAATCTTTACTTGATCCATGGCTCTTCTCCTTTCGCCTTTAGTATAGCCAAATCCACCTAAAAAGTCTACATACCAACGGTTGAGTGGGGATTTCTCGACCCCGTAGTAGGGTTTATTATAGCATACCCAAAATAATACGTCAACAAAAATTATGCCGAGGCAATCACACTTGATATGCACAAAGCACAGCACCGAAATTCATCAAGATGCTTGAAAAGCTTTCCCCCAAATGGTATAATAAACAATGGTGATAGTGAAAAGGAGAATACGGCATGGGATTATTTGATGGAGTTTTGATCGCCTCGGATTGGGACGGCACGCTGTTTTACAAAAACACCGTGCCCGAGAAGACACAATCGGCGATAAATTATTTTATGTCCGAGGGCGGGCACTTTGCGATAACAAGCGGAAGACCCCCCGAGTATCTTCAGGCAAAGCAGCATCTTATCAAGCCCAACACCTACTGCATTTGTTTTGGAGGCACCCTTATTTGCGACGTTGAAAGCGGAGAAATCCTGCGCAAGGGAGCTCTTGATGACGGCGTCTTTGAGGCCATAGAAAAAATTTTGACTTCGGGCGTGAATATTGAGAGAATAAACGTATTTTGTGCCGACAAAATAACGCAATATACCCCGAAGGAATATTATGCATTTGGGAAAAAGGAATCCCTCGCCATCGAAAAATACAAGATCACCGTTAACTGCGCCGACGCCGCCGAGGGAAACAAGCTGAGGGCCTTTTGCGAAGCCCTTGATTATCCGCAATACACGTTTGCGCGAAGCTTTGCGACATACCTTGAGATCATGCAAACCGAATATACCAAAGGTGTTTCGGCAAAAATTCTCAAGGAAAAGCTCGGGGCGCGTGTGCTTGTAGGAATGGGAGACTATGAAAACGATATCCCCTTGTTCGAAAAATGCGACGTTTCCTTTGCCGTCGCAAACGCCGAGGATTGCTTAAAGAATATTGCCACCTATACTACAAAATCAGCAGTTTGGGAGTCTGCCGCCGCCGAGGTGATAGAATCCCTTGAAAAATTGATTCTTGCAGGCAAAATATAAAATAGCTTAATTGGAATGAAAAGCATACCCAAAGAATGAAAAGGGACGCCATTGCGTCCCTTTTCTCATTTGCAAAAATCAATGTAAAGCGAACTACTCTCGCACTTCGCGCTGTGACTTTTGCTCGCAGCTGTTGCTGGTCCTAATGCAAAGGATTTAAAAGTGTGATGACAAAAAAGAGTGTCCCCTCGGGGGACGGCGAGGGGTGGCGCGGAGCGCCGGGGTGTGGGAGGGAGGAAGGGGAGGTTCCCTTGCTGGTGCTTGTCTACGATCGCTCCGTGCTCGCGGAAAGATTTCGCTTTGCAAAATCTTTCAGTTCTCGCCCTATACAGGGCGAAGCAAATAAGAAGCCCCGAGGCGAATGCCTCGGGGCTTCTTATTTGTGCTCATAGTACAAAAATGCAACTCGTAAAATCACGGCGAAGCCGTGTATGAAATCCGCAGCTTGTCTGCGGTATGGAATCAACACGAAGTGTTGAATGTAATCAATCCGAAGGAGGATACACGCTGACGCGTGATGCCATACGCCTTCGGCGATTACATACTCACCTGCGGTGGGACTACATGCCAATCCTTCGGATTGGATAGAAAAAAGACCGTTCGAAAACGGTCTTTTTTCTTGTGTTGCCCCAACAATTTAAAACCCTATCTATATTCACAGTACATAATTCTTTAATGACAAGGTGTATTTTTATTTGCGTTATGGCAAAGGAATTTCTTCTTCGGACAATTCCGTTTGCACGCGCGTCATAGTTATTTCAATGGGGAGAGAGGTAGTATGACCATTGGTCAGCTTAAAGCAAGTCTCGTTTACAAGCTCAACATCCCAAAATCCGATTGCCGAATGATTCCCTTGCACGTCGGAAGAAACCGCCTCCATATCTCTGACGGACATTTGTGTCAAATAGTTTTGATGCCACCATACATAGTACGTAGTCTTCTTTTCTCCGTAATCGATAACTATCAAATCGTCACCATCACAGATATACAATTCAATACATAATTCTTCACAATCCCCTACCCATTTTGTCATCTGTTGTTGAGTGGGATGACATTTTTCAAATTTAGTTATAGAACTGCAAGAGATTAATGAAGCTAAAAATAGTAGACAAATCGCTAACGCAATGATTTTCTTCATCATCCTTACACTTCCCTTTGAATATTCTTTTGCTTTCAGTTTGATTTTATCATAAAGCTTTTACTTTGTCAAGACGATTTCATTTGGTGGTAGGTTGGAGTCCATAAGGTCAAGAAAAAGTTCAATGGTGAAAGAGGGTTGTTTTTCACCCCTAAAAACACGAAAAGCCCTTGAAAATCAAGGACTTTTGTGTTAGGGTGCAAAATTGTTGCCCCAATATGGCTCCCCCTGCTGGGCTTGTCTTTGATCGCTCCGCGCTCGTGGAGATTTCTGCGACATCATGACGCGTGCCAAGCACGCTATTAACCTACATGGCTACGCCATGTGGCAAGTTTTTGCGAGCAAAAACATTGCCCGTCATCCGCGCCACGCGCGGATCCTTTATGCTGTACGATCTCGCCGAGTCAAGCTCGGCGAGGGGAGCCAAAACAAAACACCCGCCACGAAGGCGTGCAAAATTAGCGGTAAAATTATAACAACCGAATAAGCAACTTTTACGGCAAAACACCACGGAAGAAAACCGTGGTGTTTTGCTTTACAAGATGCAATGTGTCAAGGCTCAATATTAGGCTCGCTGGAATCAAAGAAAACGCCCGACGAAAATGTTGGCTTTATTTTCGAAAAAGGTCTGGACTTCTGCGACCTTCTGTGGTATTGTTGTGTGCTAACAGGAGGTGCAACCTATGAAAAATATAATCAACGAGCTATGGCACGGGAACATCATTCCGCAAGAGGACAGCCGAATCAACTCCAAGGAAATGAAAGAACTGCTCGGCTATATGGCAAGGCATCATGAGGATCTCGAAAAGAGCTTTACGGACGAGCAGAAAGAAACATTCGAAAAGTTCCACGATTGTTGGAGCGAGTATATGAGCCTTGACGAAGCAGCCATCTTCGAATACGCCTTTAAGTTAGGAATGCAGATAGCAATAGAAACCTTAACTTAGTGAAAAAACGAAGAATCTATTACGGAAGAAATCTCGTAATGGATTTTTCGTTTGCTATATAAACGGATTGAAAAAATGTCTTTTTTATGGTATAATTACTTTATAATTATCGGATACAATGAGGTAGTATTATGACAAATGAAGATGCTTTCAAATATAATGATTGGCGATGCCTGCCTGATGCGACAACTATAATCAAGCAATGTAACAAAAAAGATACGTATGCGGTAAAAATTGATACAGCAGAAAACATACCATTATCCTTATTTAACTTTTCAAAAGCATATTTTGAATCCGCTCACCTAATAGCTACAAGAATGATAGATAAAATGCAAATTGACGAGTTAGACCTATATGTGTTCCCTTTGTTTTTTCTCTATCGGCATAGTTTAGAACTATTGCTCAAAAGTATAGGTTTGACTTTCATAGTAGATGAAGAACAAAGGCAACTCTTTTTGAAAGATACATTTCACAATCTTAAAAGCATATACGAGTATATTTCACAAAGAACTACATTCCCACGAAATATTGCGGAACATCAATGGTTAATTGCATATTTTGATAATATATCACAAGCTGATAGAGCATCAGACTCATTTAGATATCCATTCCATATTGTCGTCAATTACAATGAGTTTGGACAGCGAGAATTTGACATAAAGAGAGTATTTCAAAAACAAACACATTTAGATCTGATTGCTGAAGTCAACAAATTTGAGGCGGCTCATGAAATATTAACTGCTTGGTATTTAGATATTTATGAACCGGCAACAAAACATGAAGCTTGTGAATATATTGACTGCAAAAATACTTTTTTGGATGAAGGTGGATATTATTACGGTCAATCGGTGGTTGGTTATGAATATCGACATAATGATTTTTACGCCTATTGCTCAGGATATAAAGAATGTGCTTCTTATGTGCTTGATTATCTAACAAAGCAACACGACGAAAACGCTACGGTGGACTATTCGCATATGTGGTATCCTATGTGTTATCTTTATAGGAATACAATCGAACTATTGCTCAAATCCATTTTGTTCGAATATTCCAATCAAACATGGCAAACAAAATGTGCTGTAGCATATGATAACAAGCATAAACTGTGCCAATTACTTAAGAATGCGCAAAAATTCGCATTAGATTACTACGATATAGAAGATAGAGATGACTATATTAAAAACATGATTCGTTACTGCAAGTTGTTGCATGAATTCGATGCTGATTCAAGCAAATTTAGATATCCAATTGATAAGTATTGTAAACCATATTTTTCAAATGTTCGTTACTATAATTTTGTAGACATGGGACAATTTCTAAAAGCACTTGCATCTTCAATAGATGGCATTCATAGCGAAATTGATTACAGAAAAGATGTAATCGATACGCTATGTGCCGAGTATTCAGGTTATTAAATAATATGTAAAAGCTGATAATATGGCATTGTTCATATTATCGGTTTTTTCTTTCTGCCGTATTGCGAGGATTTATTTGTGTAGGAATCGTAAAATATCTTGATTTATTCATAAAAATGTGATATAATAACAATGCTAAACCAACTTAATATGTAAAAAAAGAGCTTTTTTGTTTCCAAGGGGGTACTATACCCTTTTTTTGGCTTTCTACATATGGATTTGATAAAAATGCAGATCCCACTTGTAGAAAGCAGATTAGCTCTGTCGTATTCAAGTTGGTTTAGCGACTCGGGGTTTGCGTTTTTTGTGCGTCGGCTCCGGTCGGCGCACTTTTTGATTCTGGAGGTATGAACCATGAAAAAAACACTAATCGCTGTTATCGTTTTATTAACTTTATTATGCTTGGTTGCTTGTAATAATACAAGTTCTATAGCTTGCCCTAAATGCGGATACGAAAACACGAGTGGCGTTAAATTCTGTTCTGATTGCGGTGCATCAATGACATCATCAAATGATAGCAATCAAAACAGCGATAGTAATAATAACGATGAAAATGACAATAACAATAACAATAACAATAACATTACATCTTGCCAACATTCTTTTGGCGATTGGATAGAAAAAAAGGCAGCAAGTTGTACCAATGTAGGAACAAAAGAACGTACTTGCTCTAAGTGTTCACAAAAAGAAACTGAAACGATATCTGCTCTTGGGCACACCGCAACCACGGGTGTTTGCAATAGGTGTAATGAACGAATGGGGTGGTCTAAGGAAGAGGTTCAAAAGATTGTCCAAGTTCATGATGTGTGGGTTTACGATATTAATTCTGCTGATGGTGTGGAAATGAGCATTTCTTGGACAAACACATCCGACAAAACCATCAAGTATATTCATTTTTATGTAGAGCCCTATAATGCCGTAAATGATAAAATGTCGTGTGATATAAGGGATCATAGCCTATTTGATGCGTATGTGACAGGTCCCTGCGAAAGTGGATATAAGGGGTATAGATATTTACATTTCTATGAGGATGGCGTTCCACAATACAAAGGTACTTTGTGGGAAAATTGTTGGTATAATAGTTCTATACGAACCATTGATCTCGTTGGCATAAAAATTATATATATGGATGATACGGAAATTGAGTTGGACAGAGATGCCGCCCAATTAGCGTTTACTCCATATGAAGTAGATCAAAAAGTAGCGCACGCTTATTCAAGCGTATGGCATTACGAGGATGAGGATCCGTATTATCTCCTTAACCTTTCTCTGACCAATAATGACGGAATAAACTTAAAAAAAGATGTTTTTGTTGATGTTCAAATCGTTAATAACGATGATGTTACAATATACTCAAAAACATTTGAAATCAAAGAAAGCGATTTTTACGAAGAAAACCATTCATGGGAAACCAGCATTAAAATATTCGAATGGGAGTTAGATTCAGGCGATACTGAGTACGGACAAGTTTATTGCAAAGTATATAATAGCAGTTATGGTATAAATATAGAAGACTCCACTTCGATTGAAGAGCTACCAATAACCGATTATACCTTATTAAGTACACTATACTCCGACGTGGTACCTATTACTTTGAGTGATGCAAATGACGGAGACATTGTTATAAACGAAATTACATATGTATTCGAAACAGGATGGGAATTGGGAAATGTTCATCTTACCGTCTATGTTTCAACTCAGCGAATTGATCATCTTACTGAATCGTTTGAGCTTTCGGGTATTCTAAGTCAAATGGACGGAACTTACACATCTGAGTTTTCGTCATTATCTTGGGCGTATGAATATAACGAAACAGATGAAGTTCAATTAATGTTTTATAATATCCCAGCTGGTGAGTATTATATTGATTTCAACGATAAATTGACTGACAAGAGTGGGTTAGTGTATAATTTGACAGAAGAAAGAAATGGGTATTCCGTATCAATGGGAGAGTGCACTGCTACAAATGTTGTTATCCCATCAGTGTTCAAAGGATTGCCCGTTGTTTCAATTGGCGATTATGCTTTTAGTTATTGCGACTCATTGAATAGCGTATCTATTCCCAATAGTGTTACATACATAGGAGAAGAAGCTTTTTATGGCTGTTCATCCTTAACGAGTATATCTATTCCAAATAGCATTGTGAATATCGGTGATTCAGCTTTCGGTGAATGCACAGAACTGATAACTGTCGATATCTCGGATAGCGTTATTAACATTGGTGATTACGCATTTTACGGTTGCACATCATTAGTCAATATAGTTGTGTCAGAAAACAACCAAAATTATAAATCAGTGGATGGAAATTTGCTTTCAAAAGATGGAAAAACATTTATACAATATACCATCGGAAAAACAAGCAAAACATTTGTTGTTCCGAACAATGTCATTAGAATATGTGCTTCGGCATTTGAAGGATGCCACACACTTACAAACATAGAATTACCTAATACTCTTGAAAATATTGACACGTTCGCGTTTGGGTATTGTACCTCATTAGAGTCTATTGAAATTCCCGATAGTGTTAACAGTATTGGATATGCTGCATTTAGCGATTGTACGGCGCTAAAAACTATAGTGCTTCCAAAGGAAATCGCAAGCATTAATGCTTGGTTATTTAGCGGTTGCACATCGTTAACAACTATAGCCATTCCAGAAAATGTTACCAACATTGGCAGCAACGCCTTTTGGGGATGTCAATCATTAGAAAGCGTTACAATTTCTGCGAAAGTGAAATTGATTGAATACTGTGTATTTATAGATTGCGAATCTCTTACAACTATTCATTTCAAGGGTAGTAAATCTCAATGGGAAGCCATTGAAAAGGATACTGAATGGGATCTAAACACTGGTAATTATACGATATATTGTACTGATGGAGAGCTTACAAAATAATGGTTTTCCATAGGAATAAGCGGTGGGCTTGAGCTCACCGCTTTTGTGTTGCAGTAAACCAAATAAAAGGGCAAGAAAATTTTTTGAAAATTTTGAAACATTTTGTTCCAAACCTATTGACAAATCGAAAAAGCTATGTTATAATATCAAACGGAACAACTTGTTCCGAGGAGGAGCTATGAGTAGAACTGCTGATTCGAAAAAGCAAATCATCCTTGATTACATCAACGAATACTACGGAAGCTACGGTGAAACGCCCACGGTGCGTGATATCGCAGCCGGAACAGGGATTGCCGTTACCAGCGTGCATCGTTACCTTTCTGCTATGAAAGAGAACGGTGAGCTTGAGTACAATGGTCGCCGTTCTGTAAGCACAAAGCGTATGGAGATGGAGCAGATTGCTCACGCCATGCCCGTGCTTGGATATGTAGCCTGCGGTGAAGGACAGGAAGAAACCGAACAGGTCATCGAGTACATTCGCATGCCCGAATCCTTGGTCGGCAAGGGCGAATTCTTTGCACTGATCGCAAAGGGAGAATCGATGATCGCTGCGGGTATTCATCCCGGCGATTACGTTATGATCCGCAAGCAGAACACCGCAGAGATCGGTGACATTGTCGTTGCTCTCGATCAAGGTGTCAACAACCTTAAAGTCCTCGGCTTTAATCATAA
>JAFVTV010000054.1 GCA_017502975.1 Clostridia bacterium
ATAATGTTGATACGGTGGCCTGCATCCTTCTGACCTACCTTTTCGGTATGGGTCCAGAAGCACGTGGTTGCAGCAGAGGTAATGGTGATACCACGCTCCTGCTCCTGCGCCATCCAGTCCATCGTAGCTGCACCCTCGTGCGTTTCGCCGATCTTGTGGGTCTTACCCGTGTAGAACAGGATACGCTCGGTGGTGGTAGTCTTACCGGCATCGATGTGTGCCATGATGCCGATATTACGAGTCCTTTGAAGCGGATATTCTCTTGCCATATCGGGACTCCTTTATTAATATCTGTAGTGGGCGAAAGCCTTGTTGGCTTCTGCCATTCTGTGGGTTTCTTCCTTCTTCTTGAAGGCGCCGCCCATGCTGTTCTTGGCGTCGAGGATCTCGGCGGCAAGACGGTCAGCCATGGTGCGCTCGCCACGCTTTCTTGCGAACAGGATCAGCCAACGCAGACCCAGCGTCTGACGACGCTCAGCGCGAACCTCCATGGGTACCTGATAGGTAGAACCGCCTACACGGCGAGCCTTGACCTCCAGTACAGGCATAACGTTTTCAAGAGCTTCGTTAAATACTTCAAGGGGATTTTGACCCAGCTTCTGCTCGATGGTGCTGAATGCATCATATACGATCTTCTGGGCTACACCCTTTTTACCGTCCTCCATCACGTTGTTGATGAGCTTGGTTACAAGTTTGGAATTGTACAACGGATCCGGGAGTACGTCTCTTTTAGAAATACGACCTCTTCTCGGCACTTTACTTCCCTCCTTCATTAAAAATATGAAATCATTGGTACTCGGGTCTCTCATGTACCCGTCAGCGCTCGTCTATGACCAAAGGTGAAAATTACGAACCTTTCTTAGCCGGACGATGCTTTTTTAATACCTGCTCCCGAATTATTTCTTGGGAGTCTTTGCGCCGTATTTAGAACGGCTCTGTTTGCGGTTTGCAACGCCCTGTGCGTCAAGAGTACCGCGAATGATGTGGTAACGAACACCGGGCAGGTCTCTTACACGTCCGCCGCGAATAAGGACAACGGAGTGCTCCTGCAGGTTGTGACCGATACCGGGAATGTAGGTGGTAGCCTCAAGACCGTTGGTAAGACGAACTCTTGCGATCTTACGAAGTGCGGAGTTCGGCTTCTTCGGGCTTGTGGTAGACACCTTGGTGCAAACGCCTCTTCTTTGAGGTGCACGCTGGTCGGTCTGCTCGTTACGAAGCGTATTCAGTCCTTTTTGCAATACGGGGGACTTGGACTTGTACGTTTTGTCGGTGCGGCCCTGTCTGACAAGCTGATTAAAGGTTGGCATTTTCTTCCTCCTTCTTAAAGATTTGTAGTGTTTAAGCCAAAATGGGCATAGTTATCCCAAAGCGCTTACGGTTTATTATAACATTTCTCTTTTTCCTTGTCAAGAGAAAAGTGATTTTCTACCTTTTGCACAAAAACCCCATATTTATACCCCTTATTTTGCACCGTTTGCTGTCCTTTTATGCAAATTTTAACCAAAATGCTTGATTTTTTACAATAAATATTATACATGCGCAAAGGGGCTATCTCCGGCGCCGCCGAAGATAGCCCCCAAAAGGTATTGAATCGTTGTTAATTATACCTCTGCGGGTACAGCTTCGCTCTGCTCCACGTGAACGTCATGGTAACAGGTCATGCCCGTACCTGCGGGAATGAGCTTACCGATGATAACGTTCTCCTTAAGACCCATCAGATGGTCTACCTTGCCCTTGATCGCAGCCTCAGTGAGAACCTTGGTGGTTTCCTGGAAGGATGCGGCGGAGAGGAACGATTCGGTTTGAAGCGATGCCTTGGTGATACCGAGCAGCACGCGGGAAGCCGTTGCCTCACGCAGGTTCTCGCCTGCCGCAACACGCTCCTTGATCTTGTTGTTCACTTCCTCAAGATCAAGCACATCCATCAGCGTTCCGATCAGCAGGTCGGTATCGCCCGCATCCTCAACATGAACCTTACGGGTCATCTGACGTGCGATGATCTCTACGTGCTTATCGTTTACGCTAACGCCCTGCGAGCGGTAAACCTTTTGGATTTCCTCGGTGATATACTCATAAACCTTGTCAAGGCCGCTGATACGCATGATATCCGCGGGAGCCTTGCTGCCTGCAGTGAGCACCTCACCGCGCTCTACATGGTCGCCCTCGGCAACCACGATCTGCATGCCGTAAGGAATGGTGTACTTATGCATTTCACCCGTAGCGTCATCCACTACGCTGATCTCATGCACGTTGACATTTTCACCGTGTGCGATGCTGAAGATCTTACCTGTTTGCTCGCAAATGATAGCAGCCTTCTTGGGAGGTCTTGCCTCAAAGAGCTCCTCTACGCGGGGCAGACCCTGCGTAATGTCAGTGCCTGCGACACCACCCGAGTGGAAGGTACGCATCGTCAACTGCGTACCGGGCTCACCAATCGACTGTGCGGCGATGATACCAACGGCCTCACCAACGCTGACGGTCTTGCCGGAAGCAAGGTCAGCACCGTAGCAGTGTGCACAAATACCGTGACGTGCATGGCACTTGAGGAGCGTACGGATCTTAACGCGCTTGATGCCGGCAGCCTCGATCTCCTTGATGTGTGCCTCGGAGATCATGGTATCATTGGGAACGATAACCGCACCCGTTTCAGGGTGTACCACCTCACCAAAGGTGTAACGGCCCATGATACGGTCAGAAAGTGCCTCAAGAGGATTATTGGGATCCTTGAGGTTGGGGATCTCCTTGATCCATTCACCGTCGGTTGCATCACAGCAAACCTCACGTACAATAACGTCCTGAGAAACGTCAACCAAGCGGCGGGTAAGATAACCGGAGTCTGCGGTACGAAGTGCCGTATCAGACAGCGACTTACGAGAGGAACGGGAGCCCATGAAATACTCAAGGATCTTCATACCCTCGCGGAAGTTTGACTTGATCGGGATCTCCATGGTCTTACCGTTGGTTGCGAACATCGAACCGCGCATTGCGGCAAGCTGACGCATCTGCTGGATAGACCCGCGGGCACCCGAATCCGCCATGATCTTGATCGGGTTCTGGGGATGGAAACATTTCATCATCGCTGCAGTCACGTCGTCGGTTGCAACCTTCCAGATCGCGATGATCGAGTTATAGCGTTCCTCATCCGAGAGAAGGCCTCGACGGAAGGAAGCGTTGATGCGGTCTACAGTTGCCTGTGCCTTGTCGATGAGCTCGGGCTTCTCCTTGGGCACGCTCATGTCGTACACCGAGATAGAGAAGGCGGCACGGGTGGAGTACTTGTATCCCATTTCCTTGATATTATCAAGCATTTCTGCACAGTCAGCGGCGCTGTGGCGCTTCAGGCAGTTGTCAATGAGCATACCAAGGATCTTTTTCACATTGCCCTTCTTGGACTTCAGGAATGCGGTATCAATCTCCATTTTCAGGATATTTTCAGGCTTGCTGCGATCCACAAAGCCAAGATCCTGGGGAATGCTGTTGTTGAAAATAAGACAGCCAAGAGAGGTCTCTACTATGCCCGAAACGATCTCACCGTTCACTTCCTTGGACAAGCGCACCTTAATAGGCGCATGCAGACCAAGCGCACCGTTGACATAAGCCATATTTGCCTCATCAAAATTGCGGAAGGTCATGCCTTCACCGGGCTCGCCGGGCTTTTCCATAAGAAGATAGTAGGTACCAAGGATCATATCCTGCGTAGGCACTGCAACGGCACGGCCGTCAACGGGCTTCAACAGGTTGTTTGCGGAGAGCATGAGGAAGCGTGCCTCAGCCTGTGCCTCTGCGGAAAGCGGCACGTGTACAGGCATCTGGTCGCCGTCAAAGTCGGCGTTAAACGCGGTACATACCAGCGGGTGCAACTTAATGGCGCGACCCTCAACCAAAACGGGCTCAAATGCCTGAATGGAAAGACGGTGCAAGGTAGGTGCACGGTTGAGGAGAACAGGATGCTCCTTGATCACGTTCTCAAGTGCATCCCAAACCTCGGGGTGCTGATAAGCACGCTCAATCTTCTTTTGCGCTTCCTTGATATTGGTCGCCTTCATCATTTCAGTAAGGCGCTTGATCACGAAGGGCTTAAAGAGCTCGAGTGCCATCTCACGCGGCAGACCGCACTGGTAGATCTTAAGATTAGGACCGACAACGATAACCGAACGGCCGGAATAGTCAACACGCTTACCGAGCAGGTTTTGACGGAAACGTCCCTGCTTACCGCGCAGCATCTCAGAAAGAGATTTGAGCTGACGGTTGGAGGGGCCTGTTACGGGCTTGCCGCGGCGGCCGTTGTCAATGAGAGCATCGACAGCCTCCTGCAGCATACGCTTTTCATTGCGTACCACGATTTCGGGCGTGTGGATCTCCATGAGTTTCTTCAAGCGGTTATTGCGCGCGATCACGCGGCGATAAAGCTCGTTGAGATCGGAGGACGCAAAGCGACCACCGTCAAGCTGCGTCATGGGGCGAATTTCAGGAGGAAGGACAGGCAGCACGTCAAGAATCATCCAATCAAGATGATTGCCCGACTTGCGGAATGCCTCGATTACCTCAAGACGCTTGATGATACGCATCTTCTTCTGACCGGTTGCAACCATCAGTTCATCCTTGAGCTGCTGGGAAAGTGCTTCAACGTCGATGGCAACAAGGAGCTCCTTGATCGCCTCGGCACCCATGCCGACGCGGAATTCGTTGCCGTACATCTCACGGTATTCCTCATAAGCCTTTTCGGTAAGAACGGTGCCCTTGGCCAAAGGGGTAAGACCGGGATCAAGCACAACGTTCTCTGCAAAGTAGAGCACCTGCTCAAGCTGCTTGGGAGAAATATCAAGCACCAAAGCCATGCGCGAGGGCACAGCCTTGAAATACCAAATGTGGGATACCGAGCATGCAAGCTCGATATGCCCCATGCGCTCACGGCGCACCTTTTTGGTGGTGATCTCCACGCCGCACTTTTCGCACTTGTGTACGCGATCGCGCGGCAAGGAGCTAATGTGAGAATTCTTGTATTTGCCGCACATACAAGCGCCGTCCTTGGTCGGGCCAAAAATACGCTCACAGAACAGGCCTCCAACCTCAGCCTTCAAGGTGCGGTAGTTGATCGTTTCAGGCTTGGTGACCTCACCGTAAGACCATTCACGGATCATTTCGGGGGAAGCGAGACCTATTTTAATAGAATTAAATTCTTTATTTGCCATATTTCATCGCTCCTCCATTAATCTTCGTATTCATCATTGTAGTTGTCGTCATCGCCAAATTCGTCATCCATGCCGAAGTTTTCGATCACGTCACCGTTTTCATCCTCGATGGTAAGATCGCCAAGATCGCCATCCTCAAGCCCGCTCTCACCAAGTGCCTCATCGATTGCGGCAAGCTCTGCCTTGTTGGAATAGGGCAGCGGCTCCTCATCGTTGCAAAGGGTGGAAAGCTGAATCTCCTCGCCGTTCTTGTCAAGCACGCGCACATCAAGCGCAAGCGCCTGCAATTCCTTTACCAAAACCTTAAAGGATTCGGGCACACCGGGCGTGGGGATGTTTTGACCCTTAATAATCGCCTCGTAAGCACGGCGGCGACCTGTGATATCGTCGGATTTCACAGTAAGGATCTCCTGCAGCGTGTATGCAGCACCGTATGCCTCCAGTGCCCAAACCTCCATCTCACCAAAACGCTGACCGCCGAACTGGGCTTTACCGCCAAGAGGCTGCTGCGTAATGAGGGAGTAAGGACCGTTTGCACGGGCGTGGATCTTATCGTCAACAAGGTGATGGAGCTTCAAGTAGTACATGATACCTACGGTTACGGGGTTATCGAAGGGATCACCGGTTCTGCCATCATAAAGAATGGTCTTACCGTCGATCACCTTTACCTTTTCCTCAGCAATCAGGGCTGCGATCTTTTCGCTATCGGCGCGCACTTCATCCTCTACGCGCACATAGTCCTTCTTGCCTTCGGCATCAACGACCTCATAGAAGAGCTCCTTGCCGTCAACGTTTTCACCGGGAAGGATCTTACGCGCCATGCCTGCCATACGCATGCATTCCATAATATCCTTCTCGTTTGCACCGTCAAATACGGGAGTCATGATCTTCCAGCCGAGATGACGGGCAGCAATACCGAGGTGAACCTCAAGCACCTGACCGATGTTCATACGGGAAGGAACGCCCAGGGGGTTCAGCACGATATCAAGAGGCGTGCCGTCGGGCAGGAAGGGCATATCCTCAGGGGGCAGAATACGGGAAACAACGCCCTTGTTACCGTGACGACCTGCCATTTTATCACCAACGGAGATCTTACGCTTTTGTGCGATATAAACGCGAACCTGCTTGTTAACGCCTGCAGGCAGCTCATCGCCGTTTTCATGCGAGAACACCTTAACGTCAACAACGATACCACTCTCGCCATGAGGCAAGCGCAGCGAGGTATCGCGCACTTCTCTTGCCTTCTCACCGAAGATGGCACGCAACAAACGCTCCTCGGCGGTCAGTTCGGTTTCACCCTTGGGGGTGATCTTACCGACAAGAATGTCACCTGCACGCACCTCAGTACCCTTCTTTACGATACCTTCTGCATTCAGATCCTTGAGGGCATCCTCACCAACGTTCGAGATCTCACGGGTGATCTCCTCCGGACCAAGCTTGGTATCACGGGCATCGTGCGTGTATTCCTCAATATGAAGCGATGTGTATACGTCATCGCGAACAAGGCGCTCGTTAAGCAGAACTGCGTCCTCGTAGTTATAGCCTTCCCAGGTCATAAAGCCGATGAGCGCGTTCTTACCAAGCGAGATCTCGCCGTTTGCGGTTGCGGGGCCGTCTGCGATCACGCGACCTGCCTCCACGATCTCACCCTTGAAAACAACAGGACGCTGATTGAAGCAGGTGCCCTGGTTGGTGCGCTTGAACTTGATCAGCTCATAAACATCACGCTCACCGTTATCGAGTACGATCTCGATCTTGTCGGCATCCACGTAATCTACGATACCCGCACGCTTTGCGGTGATTACAACGCCGGAGTCAACGGCTGCCTTGTATTCCATACCCGTACCAACGATCGGGGAGTCGGTCACCATCAGCGGCACTGCCTGCTTCTGCATGTTCGAGCCCATGAGTGCACGGGAGTTGTCATCGTTTTCAAGGAACGGGATCATTGCGGTGGCAACAGAAACCACCATCTTGGGGGAAACGTCCATGTAGTCGACCTGCGAAGCCTCAACCTCGCGGATCTCGTTTTTATCACGGGCGTTTACAATTTTATTGACAAAGCGACCCTCGCTGTCAAGGGGCTCGTTTGCCTGTGCGATGATATAGCGATCCTCAACGTCAGCGGTCATGTACTCGACCTCATCGGTTACGATCCCCTTCTCCTTGTCGTACTTGCGATAGGGCGCCTCGATAAAGCCGTAATCGCTGATACGTGCATAGGTGGTAAGATAGGAGATAAGACCGATGTTGGGACCTTCGGGCGTTTCGATCGGGCACATACGACCGTAGTGCGTATAGTGAACGTCACGCACGTCAAAGGAAGCGCGATCACGGGAAAGACCGCCGGGGCCGAGTGCCGAAAGACGGCGCTTGTGGGTAAGCTCAGCCAAGGGGTTGTTTTGATCCATGAACTGCGAAAGCTGCGAAGAGCCGAAGAATTCACGGATACCCGTAGCAATGGGACGAGTGTTGATCAGCATCTGGGGAGAGATCTTATCCGCATCCTGCGTTGCCATACGGTCGGTAATGGTCTTGTTCATACGGGAGAAGCCGATGCGAAGCTGATTTTGCAGCTGCTCACCGACAGAACGGATACGGCGGTTGCCAAGGTGGTCAATATCGTCGTACTGACCAAGACCCTGATCATGCATAAGCCCGAGCATATAGTTGATCGATGCAAAGATATCGTCCTTTGTCACGTGCTTGGGGCAAAGCTCTGCCATGCGACGACGTACAAGAGTCTTGAGGGTATCCTTGTCACCCTCTGCCTCCTCGATGATCTCAAGCATAACGCTTGTGCGAACTCTTTCGTTCACACCGCAATCCTTCAGATCGTAGCCAAGAAGATACTCGGGCAGAATGGTGTTATTAGAGAATACCTTGACCTGCTCGCCATCCTCAAGCAAAACGGTAACGCCGTTGATGCCTGCGCGCTCGATTGCCAGCGCATCCTCATGAGAAAGCACCTGACCTGCCTCAAAGATCACCTCACCCGTAATGGGGCTGACAGCAGGCTCGGCAAGCTTTCTGCCCTCAATACGAGCAGCAAGTGCCACCTTTTTGTCAAACTTGTAGCGACCTACGGGAGCAATATCGTAGCGACGGTTGTCAAAAAGGATATCGGAAAGCAGCTTCTGTGCGGCATCAACCATTGCAGGCTCGCCGGGACGCAGCTTTTTGTGGATCTCCTTGAGTGCCTCGTGACCGACAGAGGTAAGGTTGTGTGCGGCAAGGGTCTCGGATTCATCCTTGTCAAAGGTTGCACGCAAACGTGCCTCCTCGCCAAAGATCGCGCAAACGTCCTCGCGACTCTCGATTTCCGGCTTGTCCCCCAAAGCACCGAGTGCACGAATGAACATGGTAATGGGGAGTTTGCGGTTTTTATCGATGCGAACATAGATCACACCGCTGTTGTCGGTTTCGTACTCGAGCCAAGCACCGCGGTAAGGAATAATCTGAGCGGTATAGTTACGCTTGCCCATTTTGTCGATCTCGGATGCGTAGTACATACCGGGCGAACGAATGATCTGCGACACGATAACGCGCTCTGCGCCATTGATCACAAAGGTGCCGTTCTCGGTCATCAAGGGGATATCACCCATGAAAATATCCGAATTTTGCACCTCACCCGTTTGCTTGTTTGTCAGGCGAACGGTGACACGCAGAGGGGCGGCGTAGTTTACATCACGCTCTTTGCACTCTTCAACGGTGTACTTGGGCTTCTGATCGATCGAGTAGGACAGAAACTCAATGGACAGGTTTCCCGAGAAATCGGTGATCGGCGACACGTCACGCAAAACCTCGCCAAGGCCCTCCTCAAGGAACCATTTGAAGGATTTGGTCTGAACCTCCACAAGATTGGGGAGCTCCAGGGTGTAACGCGCTTTGGAAAAACTCATTCTCTTGTTCTGACCGAGTTTTTGCTCTTTTACGTTGACCATTTGTTTTATCACTCCATTCATTGTTGTGTCCCCCGTTAGCACGTGGGACCAGAGTACCAAAACGCTTACATTGGCGCCGCCAGAATTCGCGCATACGCGTATATAATAGTTTTGATGAGAATTTTCGCTGAAGTCGCAACAGGCGATAATTCAGCATTATAATGCAGTTTAATATTATAGCAAAGCGTCCTCCCTTTGTCAAGAGTTTTTTTACATTTTTTTAAAACTTTTTCTAAAAAGTGGAAATAAACAAAAAAATTTTTTGGATTTTTTTGAAAAAACCCTTGCAATTTGTGTTTTCGTGTGATATCATATATGACTGTATGGACTTTTACGACGGCGCACCCTCTCAGGCGCAGTCGTTTAAACCGAAAATTTGTAAAGGAGGGTGAACGATTATGCCGAACATTAAAAGTGCCAAAAAACGTGTAAAGGTTACCGCAACCAAAACCATGCAGAACAAGATCTTCCGTACGCAGATGAAGACTGCGATGAAGAAGTATGAGGCTGCTGTGGAGGCAGGTGACGTCGCACTTGCACAGGAGACCTACAAGGCAGCCGTTAAGAAGCTCGATATGGCTGTAACCCGTGGTATCATCCACAAGAACGCTGCTGCTCACAAGAAGAGCCAGTTTACCAAAAAGCTCAACGCTATGGCTTAATTGCCACATAACGATGGAGTGCCCTTTAACCCGAGGGCACTCCGTTTTTATTTTTATGCCGCTTTTGATTACGCAAAAGACCTTTTAGCGGTATCGCTTTAAACGGCTTGACATAAAAAAGCCATGCGTATATAATAATATATAGTAACGCAAAAAGGCAAAGGAGTTCCTTGTTATGTATTACCGCAGCATCAGTGAAATGGTGGGGGGCACGCCCCTGTTTGAGCCTACTAATTATATAAAAGCCCAAGGGCTTGAAGCAAAAATTTTGCTTAAGTTGGAATGCTTCAACCCTGCAGGCAGTGCCAAGGACCGCGTGGCACTTTCCATGATCCTTGATGCCGAGGCCTCAGGCAAGCTGAAAAGCGGCGCCACGATCATTGAACCGACCAGTGGAAACACAGGAATCGGGCTTGCCGCCATTGGCGTGCCGCGCGGCTACCGCGTGATCTTAACAATGCCCGATACCATGTCCGTGGAGCGCCGCCGCTTGCTTGCGGCTTACGGTGCCGAGATCGTGCTCACCCCGGGCGCGCTTGGCATGCAGGGTGCCATTGACAAGGCAAAGGAAATTGCCGCTGCAACAAAGGGCAGCTTTATTCCCTCTCAATTTGACAATCCCGCCAACCCCTTGGCGCATCGCACCACCACAGGTCCAGAGATCTTTGAGGATACAAACGGGCACGTGGATATTTTAGTAGCAGGCGTTGGCACAGGCGGCACGCTCTCTGGTGCGGCAGAATTTTTAAAAAGCAAGATCCCCTCTCTGCGCGCCGTTGCGGTAGAGCCTGCGGCTTCCCCCCTTCTGTCGGGCGGAAAAGCGGGTGCACACGGCTTACAAGGCATTGGCGCCAACTTTGTGCCTGACAATTTTGACCGTGACGCCGTTGATGAAATTTTAACGGCAACCGAGGATGAGGCATATGCCGCCGCACGCACGCTTGCAAAAGCCGAAGGCTTGCTTGTAGGCATTTCATCGGGTGCCGCTCTGCATGCCGCCACAATCCTCGCAAAGCGCCCTGAGAACCGCGGCAAGGTGATTGTAGCCATACTGCCCGACACAGGCGACCGCTACCTTACAACGCCGCTTTTTGAATAAGGCGTAACGGTACAAATGAAAGGATTGAGGGCATTATGAAAGAATTGCGTATCAGCTCCGGCTTTAATCTGCACGCGCACGAGGGCGAGGACTTTGTGAGCTTTATCAAAAAAGGTCTTAATTTCATGAAGGATACGGGCTTTGACGCCGCGGATTTTTCACTCAAAGGCTTGGATCTTACCACAGACGGTTGGAAATGGCAGATCGAGCAAATGCTTGCCGCCACCGAGGAGATCGGCATTTGCTTTGAGCTTTGTCATTTGCCTTTTAGCAGCGTGCGGGGCGTTTTGAAGGAAACCTTCCCTATCAAAATGCACAACGCCATTGAGGCTGCCAAAATGCTTGGGGTAAGCCATGCTGTGCTACACCCTAACACCACCACGCTCCCCTACAAGCAATACGACCGTGCCGAACAGTTTGAATCCGTTATGGCACATCTTGCTCCGTTCGTGGAGCATGCAGCAAGGGTGGGGCTGAACGTTGTGGTGGAAAACATGCGCGTGGTGCCGGGCATGATGCTCTCACACCGCTACTGTCAAGCCCCTGACGAGCTTTGTGACATAGCCGACGCGCTCGGCATTGGCGTTTGTTGGGATTTTGGTCATGCAAATATCAGTGGTATAGCGCAATCCGAGGGACTTGCCTACATTGGAAATCGCCTCAAGGTTTTACACGTTAACGACAATACCGCCATTGAGGACGAGCACCTTGCCCCCTTTATGGGCAACGTAAATTGGCGTGATGCTATGCACGGCCTTGCCCTTGCCGGATTTGATGGGCTCTTTAACTTTGAGCTTAACACAGGGCGTGTGCCGCCTGCCATGCGTTGCACCTTTGCCACCTACGTGCGAGAATCGGCAACACAATTACTTACTTATATTGAATAAAAAGAATGGCTCGAACCGAGTTCGAGCCATTCTTTTATATAATTTTAAGATATCCGTTTTGCCCGGGCAAAATAGCGGGATCGTGCGACATAAGCACGGTGTATGCATCGCTCGAAAATGTTTCGACAAATGCGAGGCTTTTCTCCTTATTAAACGAAGAGCCCGTGGGGCGTTTTTCGGTAAGGCATTCACGTTGGTAGCATTCATCGCCCGCGATCACGTATTCTCTACCATTATGTAAAAAGGTCACGATCGAGGAAGCTTCGGAATGTCCGCCCCACACCTTCACGGTAACCCCCGCAATTTCTCGCGCGGTATCAAAGGGAGAAACATTGAGCGCATCTGTAAGATACCCCTTCTTTATGGCTCTTTCAAGCTCGCCTCGCGCGATATGCACCGTGGCTTTTTTGAAATAATGTGCCGCTCCCGCGTGGTCATTATGGGCGTGTGTGAGAACAAGATCGGTGATCTCCAAGGGCGACACCCCATAGCGGCGCAGTGCCGTGGCGGGAGAAATGTGATGCTTTACGTCGTATCCCGGCATGGTGTCACACCCCGCATCGACCAAGATCTTACGCCCCCTTGTTTCAATAAGATAAAGCGTAAGAGATATCGGCACGCGCTCCTCACACCCGGCCTTATCTCTGAATGCCATACGAAGCGGAATGGTCGTTTCGCCGTATTTGATCGCAGTGAGCGAAAAAAGGCTTTTTTTGTATCGATGTCAAAGGAAAAAGCACATAAACACAGGCGCAAGCAGCAGGAGCAGCAGCGGCGTATACAAAAACGACACCAACACCACGGCAAAAACACCCGTTAAAAACGCAGACGCGTGCCTGATCTTTTTTTGCGGACAACAAATAGCTCCGCAAAGGAAAAGTGCAAGCGCAAGCAAGAGCGCCGCCGCCAAAGAGGCGGTGACGGTTGTCATACGCTCTGTCCAAAACGGGGCAACGTCGCCAACGGGATCAACGCCGAAAAATGCCAAGGCATTACGAAGCGCTGTAAATACCGCAAAATAGCAAATGGCAGCGGGCAATAGCCAATGCGGAAAAAGTGTGCGGTCAGAGCCGCGCAAGATCAAAATAAGAGCCCTTATATCAAGCACGATGAAGACAAGCGCCGCCAGCATCACCGCAGGGTTGTACCGAACCGCGCCGAGAAGATCGAAGCGCAGGCAGGAAAGAAAGGCGCGCGTACCGCCGCAAAGCGGACAGTACAGATGAAGGACATCATGCATCAAGCAATGATAGGCTTGGTTCTTTAAAACGATGATCGAAATAAAGCCATATACAGAAAACGCCGCTGCAAAAAGCAAAAAAATGACATGATAGCGAATATACTGTTTTAGACGCATGCGATCCCTCCTTTCCTAATAACATATGAAAGTATACCATGTTATGCATATTTTTGCAAGTTTTTTTCATAATTACTTGATTTTTTATAAAAAAACAGATATAATGTATCTAACGACCTCGAAAGGAGTTGCTTTATGGATAACAATCAGAACAACTTTAATCAAAACAACCAGCAAAATGAAGGCTGGTCCTACGACAACGGGCAGTTTTACACACCTGTGCCACCAATCGATAGCAACGCAATGCAGGCAAAACAAACCGCCGCAACCTCTCAAACGCTTGGTATTGTTGGATTGATCGTTTCGCTCGTCTGCTGCGCATTGATCGGCATCATTCTCGGCATTATTGCGATCAGCAAGGCCTCAACGGCAAAAAACATGCTGGGATACGAGCCTTCTGAAGCCAAAACAGGACGCGTGTGTGGCATTATTGCCATTGTTTTGGGCGCACTGTCGATGATTTCGAGCATCATCATTTACGTTGTATACATGGCCATGATCATGGAAATAATGGAAAGCATGATGATTTGCCTCCCGTTTCTTCTGTAATTCATAATCATAACCACCAGCTAAGCTGGTGGTATGCGGATGCCCCTCCAGGGCATAACACCAGCAACATCTTAAGATGTACTGAATAATTATCAATTGCACAAAACGCCCTGCCGCCGGATATCCGGCTACAAATCGCCTCCCTTGTGTAAAGGGAGGTGGCTTGCGTAGCAAGACGGAGGGATTGTAAAAGTTGAATTTGCGCGC